>JACDBF010000132.1 GCA_013695055.1 Actinomycetota bacterium | reverse complement strand
CTCGTTCCCTACCTCGAGAAGCTCGGCTTCCACGTCGTGGGCTACGGCTGTACGACGTGCATCGGCAACTCCGGTCCCCTGCCGAAAGCCGTCGCCGGCGCCATCGACGGGGGCGACCTCGCCGTGGTCTCGGTTCTGTCGGGTAATCGCAACTTCGAGGGCCGCATTCATCCGCAGGTCAAAGCCAGCTATCTGGCTTCCCCTCCTCTCGTAGTCGCCTACGCGCTCGCGGGCACTGCCGACATCGATCTCACGAGCGACCCGCTCGGGCAAGATGAATCGGGAACAGACATCTTTCTCAACGACCTCTGGCCCGACCCCAAGGAGATCGACGAGGCGCTGCAATCCGTGAGCGCCAAGCTGTTCCAGGAGGAATACGCGACCATCTTCGACGGTGACGAGCGCTGGCAGGAGCTCCCCTCGCCGGAGGGCGCCCTCTATGAGTGGGACCGGGATTCGACTTACGTGCGCGAGCCTTCGTTCTTCTCCGACCTTGGCCCCCAGCCCAACGAACCTTCGGACATAAAGGGGGCCCGGGTTCTCGCCCTAGTCGGAGACTCGGTGACGACCGATCACATCTCGCCCGCCGGATCCATACCTCCGTCCTCTCCTGCCGGGAAATACTTGACCGAGCACGGAGTCGAGCCGCAAGACTTCAACAGCTATGGATCTCGGCGCGGCAACCACGAGGTAATGGCGCGAGGGACATTCGCCAACATCCGGCTGCGGAACCGCCTCGTCGACAAAGAGGGGGGTTGGACCGTCCATCAGCCCGGCTCCGATGCGGTCACCATCTTCGACGCAGCCATGCAGTACGCGGACGAAGACGCACCCCTCATCGTGATCGCCGGCAAGGAATATGGCTCGGGAAGCTCGCGCGACTGGGCCGCCAAGGGGCCGCTGCTCTTGGGAGTCAAGGCGGTGATCGCCCAGAGCTTCGAGCGGATTCATCGCAGCAATCTCGTGGGCATGGGCATTCTTCCCCTTCAGTTCTCAGAGGACGAGAACGCCGAAGGCCTCGGCTTGGATGGAACCGAGACGTTCACCATCACGGGAATCGAGGGCGCGCTCGAACCTCATGTGAAGCTGAGCGTGAAGGCCGCCAAGGACGATGGAGAAGACGTGGAGTTTCGGGTCCAGTGCCGCATCGACTCGAGCGTCGAGCTCGACTACTACCTCAACGGAGGCGTCCTCCCCATGGTCCTGCGGAACATGCTGGCCGAGGTCTAGGTCGAGTGGGTGTCGGGTGGCGCATACCGCCATTCACCACCCACTCGGCGAGGGGTTAGTCGGGGGGAGCTGGGGTTAGCGTTTGGAGTATTGAGGAGCTTTGCGCGCTTTCTTCAGACCGTACTTACGACGTTCCTTCTCGCGCGCGTCGCGAGTGAGGAACCCGGCCCGCTTGAGGGCCGGACGCAAGTCGGGGTCGAGCCCGACGAGGGCCCGGGAGACGGCGTGGCGCAACGCGCCCGTCTGGCCCGCAACTCCCCCGCCTTCGACCTTGGCGATGATGTCGTAGCGGCCCTCGGTGTTGGTGATACGCAAGGGCTCGGCAACGATCATCCTGTGCGTCATGCTCGGCAGGTAGTCCTCGATCGCGCGACCGTTTACGACCCACTGGCCGCTACCGGGCATGAGCCGCACTCGGCACACGGCCTCTTTGCGGCGACCGGTAGCTCTCGTAAGCGCTTCAACCACCTGTTACCTCCTCTACCGTGTGCGCCTGATCTGGATTATGCGGCGCGGCGACCTTGGTGAGGTCGAGCGGTTTGGGCCTCTGGGCCGCATGTGGATGCGCCGGGCCGGCGTAGACGTTCATCTTCTTGATCATGGCGCGCCCCAGCCGGTTGCCCGGGAGCATCCCGCGCACGGCCTTTTCGACCGCGATCTCCGGCTTGGTCGCCATGAGCTTGGAATAGGGCACCGACTTCAAGCCTCCGGGATAACCGGAGTGGCGGTGCGCCAGCTTGTCGGTCAGCTTGTTGCCGGTAAGCACGACCTTGGAAGCGTTGACGATGATGACATGGTCCCCGCCGTCGAGGTGGGGCGCGAAATTCGGCTTGTTCTTGCCGCGCAGTATTTGCGCTACCTCAGAGGCAAGTCTGCCGAGAACAGCACCGTCGGCATCGACGAGCCACCAGTCGCGCGTGATCTCACTGGCTTTCGTGGAGTGGGTCTTCATCGTTTCCTTACCGCGAGAGCGATGGGCGGGCCGGGCGGGTCAAAACAGCCCGAAAACCGGGAACAGCAGGATAACGGCCCCATTGGACACGGTCAAACGGCAGGGCGTGGGGGGTCGACGGTCTCGGATAGAAGATGGGGAGGACGGCTCCACCCCTCGTCGTACTCGACAGACACCAAACAGAGCCCATGTGGGGGGCACACCGGGCCGGCCGCCGAGCGGTCACGGCCCGCAAGAATGCGGGGAACATCATCGGCTGAGAGGCGGCCATCTCCGACCTTTATGAGCGTCCCCGCCAGCGAACGAACCATTTGTTGGATGAAGGAGTTAGCCCTCGCCCTAATTCTGACCACGGAGCCTGCGGGCTTGGCCTCCAACTCGAACAAGGCGCGCTCTCCCGTCGAGCCATCGGGCACACGGCCGAAAGAGCTGAAGTCGTGCCGCCCGAGAAGATGACCCGCAGCCTCGTTCATCGCGTCGATATCAAGTGGTTCGGGATGCTGCAAGGTAGTGGGGGCCAGGAAAGGATCGGTCACCTCAGCAACCAGAATCGCGTAGACGTACATGCGTGAGCGCGCGCTGAAGCGCGCATGGAACCCCAAATCGGCACGGCGACATTCCCATATGGAGATGGCCGGCCCGCACATCGCATTCAGAGTTTTCCTCAAGCTGATGAGATCGAGCGCGTCGGGAACATCTTCAACGCTCATCACCTGGCCCAGCGCGTGCACACCCGCGTCGGTTCTGCCCGCCACCGCCGTGCTGACCTTTGGGCGTTTGAGTATCTGGCTTAGGGCGGACTCGATCTCTCCCTCCACGGTGCGGGCGCCCGCCTGCCGTGCGAAGCCTCGAAAGGGCCTCCCGTCGTAACCGAGGTCGAGTCTGAGGTTCAGCTCGGCCGCTGCTCCTCGTCGGAATCCGCATCCGGGTCTTCGGTGTCGCCGGCGTCGGCGCTCGAGGTGGGCTCGTTCGGCTCCTCGTCCTCCGTATCGGGCGATTCGGCAGAGGGTTGCTCTTCAGTCGCGGACGCCGACTCGGTGGGTTCGCCACCTTCGGCTTGTCGACGCCGGCCCGGGCGCCGCAAGCGCCGCCGGGTCGCGCTCTCGTCCGAGACGGCGTCTGCGACGGCGCGGGCCGCGCCGTGATCCACCAGCTCCACGAACGCCATTGGAGCGCCGTCTCCGGGCCGCGGTCCGAGCTTGAGGATGCGGGTGTAACCGCCGTTGCGATACGCGAATCGGGGGCCTATCTCGGCGAACAGCTTGTGCACCACGGCCCGGTCTTCAATGACCGAAAGCACCTGGCGGCGGTGGTGGATCGAGCCCTTCTTGGCCTTGGTGATCAGCCGCTCAGCGTAGGGCCGGAGAAGCTTGGCCTTCGCCTCTGTGGTCTTGATCCGTTCGTGCTCGAACAGAGACTGCGAAAGGTTGCGAAGCATCAATCGCTGGTGAGTCGGGTTGGCCCCCAG
>JACDBF010000105.1 GCA_013695055.1 Actinomycetota bacterium | reverse complement strand
TCGATCCTCGAACCCGACTATTACGTTCCCTACGCGGACGGCACGTCGTTGACCTTGTGGGGGGACACGGGCCGGACCGCTCAGGAGATCGCCAGGCTCTCGAAGGCGGACGCGGACGCCTACGTGGAGTTCGACGCCTACCTCACCCATCTGGGCAAGCTCCTGCACGACCTTCTCTACGTCATCCCTCCGAACCTGTCGGCTAAGGAGCTGCCGAAATGGCTCGCATTGGGAGGCAAGTTCCGCCGCTGGACCGGCCGCGACATCAATGAGGTCATCCGGCTATTCACGGTCAGCGCGGCGGACTTCCTCGACGAGTGGTTCGAGGACGACCGCGTCAAGGGAGCCCTCGCGACCCAAGCGATCATCGGGGCGTGGACGGGGCCGATGAGCCCGGGCAGCGCATACGTCCTGCTCCACCATTGGATGGGCGAGATCGACGGCCAACCGGGGGCCTGGGGGTGGGTCCACGGCGGAATGGGGGCCATCGGCCGCGTTCTGACCGAGTCCGCGGTCGCAGCCGGGGCCGAGGTCCGCCTCAACGCGCGCGTTGCGAGAGTCTCGATCCGAGCAGGGCGCGCGACCGGCGTGGAGCTCGAGGACGGCACGGTCATCGAGGCCCGGCGCGTGGTGTCGAGCGCCCACCCCGTGACTACCTTGCGAGAGCTGGTCGGAGACATCCACCTGCCTCAGGACGCGGTGAGAGACATCAAGCGCTACCGGAGCCGATCCGGCTCGGTGAAGGTCAACCTCGCCCTCTCGGAGCTGCCGAGACCAAAGTCGTGGGAGGGCGCGATCCCCGGCGACCCGCACACCGGCATCATGTCGATCTCCCCGTCGATCGAGTACCTCGAGAAGGCGTGGGACGAGGCCAAATACGGGCACATCTCGTCCCATCCCTACGTCGAGATGGTCTTTCCCACGGTTTTCGAGCCCGATCTCGCGCCCGACGGCAACCACATCGCCCTGTGCTTCACCCAATTCGGGCCCTTCGAGCTCGCCGAAGGATCGTGGGACACCGAGCGGACCACCTATGCCCGCAACGTCGTCAACGCGTTAACCGAGCTGGCTCCCGGCTTCGACGCCTCCGTGCTCGAGACGGAGGTGCTCACTCCCAAGGACATCGAGGATCGCTTCGGGCTTCTCGGCGGCAACATCTTTCAGGGCGACATGAGCCCCGAGCAAATGTTCAGCTTCCGGCCGATTCCCGGCTACGCGGACTACCGGGCCCCCGTCGACGGGCTCTACATGTGCGGCTCGGGCACACATCCGGGCGGAGGGGTGATGGCGGTCCCCGGACTGAACTGTGCGCGCGTGATGCTGCGCGACGCGAAACGGGCCCGCCTGCTGCGCCGTCGCTGAGGGGCTGGTGACATGAAGGCTCTGGCGCTGGTGCTGGCCGGCGGGGAAGGAAACCGGCTGGGCGTGCTGACCGACAACCGGGCCAAGCCGGCCATGCCGTTCGCGGGCGTCTACCGCCTCATCGACTTTCCGATGAGCAACTGCCTGCACAGCGGGCTTGCCGATGTCTGGATCGCGCAGCAATACCAGCCGCACTCGCTCAACGACCACATCTCCAATGGCCGGCCGTGGGATCTCGACAAGACATACGGAGGCTTGCGCCTCCTTCCGCCCCATCAAGGGGGCAAGGAAGGCGGCTGGCACCAAGGGAATGCCGACGCCATATTTCGCAATCGGAGCTTCATCGCCGCAGCCGATCCCGACGTGCTCATAGTCCTCAGCGCGGATCACGTCTACAAGCTCGATTACTCGAGCGTGGTCTCGCATCATCTGGAAAGGGGCGCCGCCGCCACCCTCGTAACCACCAAGGTCCCTCTCGAAGAAGCGTCCAATTTCGGCACCGTGGAGGCGGACGGCGACGGGAACGTCACCGACTTCGAATACAAGCCCGACTCGCCGCGCTTCGATCTGGTCACCACCGAGGTCTTCGTCTTCTCGACCGAAAAGCTCCTCGCCGATCTCGAGGACCTGGCCGGCGAAGACGAGGATGAGCCGCTGGAGGACTTCGGCGATGAGCTCCTCTCGCGAATGGTGAGCGACGGCGCTGTCGTCGAATACCGGCTCGACGGGTACTGGCGGGATCTCGGCCAGATCTCAAGCTACTGGAGCGCTCACATGGACCTGTTCTCGGAGCGGCCACCCCTCGATCTGGACGATCCGGATTGGCCCGTCCTGACGCTCGGCGCGCAGCGTCCGCCGGCTCACGTCCACGAGAAGGCTCGCAACGCGAACAGCCTCCTCTCCCCCGGGTGCGTCGTGCGGGGCGAGATCCGGTGCTCGGTGATCGGCCCGGGCGTCGTCGTGGAAGAGGGAGCGGTCGTCAACCACTCGGTCGTCCTCGACGAGGTGCGCATCTCGGCCGGAGCGACGGTGGATCACGCGATCATCGACGCCGGCGCTCGCATCGGCGAGAGGGCGTCGGTCGGAACCTCGTCACGAGCTTCGAAGGTCGGCGACGAGGACATCGCCGTGGTCGGCGGAGACTGCGATGTGGAGGCCGGCGCAACCGTGGGGGCCGGGGAGCAATTGCCCGGTTCGGAGTGACCCTCGTCATGCCGGGCCGGATCAATCGCCCGAGACCGCCGCGGCCCGCACCTCGTTCGCCGTAGGCAACGAGGCCTGGGCGCCTTTTCGGCCCACGGATAGGCTCGAGGCTGCCACGGCCCAGCGCGCCGCGTCGACCAGGATCAGGCCGCGAGCGAGCGCGTCGGCCAGGGCTCCACAGAAACAGTCGCCGGCGGCGGTCGTGTCGACCGCGCGCACCGAGGGCGCGGGCACATGCTCGGATCCCTTCCCGGTTACGACCAGGGCCCCGTCCGCTCCCAGCGTTACCACGACCGCGCCCGGCCCACGAACAGAGCGCGCCCGATCCACGACTCCGCCATGGTCGCCGGCGGGATCGGCGCCGGCAAGCTCGGCGAGCTCTCCGGCGTTGGGCACGAGCACGTCGACGGACCTGAGCAGCTTCC
>JACDBF010000097.1 GCA_013695055.1 Actinomycetota bacterium | reverse complement strand
CCGGTGAATCTCGTCGCCCACAAGATGGCGCCGGCGCTGGCGGTCGGCGCGCCCATCGTGATCAAGCCCGCCACCAAGACTCCGTTGGGCGCGCTGTTGCTCGGAGAGCTCTTCATGGAAACCGACCTCCCTGAAGCCATGTGCCAGGTCCTCCCTGTGGGGGGGAGCCAGGCCGGAAAGATGGCGGCCGATGACCGCTTCGCCAAGATCTCCTTTACGGGGTCTTCGGAGGTCGGTTGGGAGCTCAGGAAGGCGGCTCCCAAAAAGGGCGTCACTCTCGAGCTCGGCGGCAACGCAGGGGTGATAGTCCATTCCGACGCAGACCTCGACAAGGCCGCGCAGCGCATTGCGTTCGGCGGTTACTACCAGGCCGGGCAATCGTGTATCTCCGTCCAGCGGGTGCTCGTTCAGGACTCGGTGGCTTCCGAGCTCACTCGCAAGCTTGTAGTCGAGGTCGAGAAGCTGAAGACCGGCGACCCCATGGACCCCAACACCGATGTCGGGCCCGTGATCAACAGGGACGCGCTCGATCGGGTGTCTTCCTGGGTGGACGAGGCGGTGCAAACGGGGGCCGAGGTGCTCACCGGGGGAAAGAGGGAGGATCCGTTCTACCTTCCCACCGTGCTGGGTCGAACCGAGGCGAGCATGAAGGTCCGGTGTGAGGAGGTCTTCGGCCCGGTCGTAAGCATCGGCGCGTACAGCTCCTTCGAGGACGCGATCGAAGAGGTCAACGAGACTCGCTACGGCCTCCAGGCCGGCGTCTTCACCTCCGACGTCCAGCGCCTCTTCCTGGCGCAGCGCGATCTCGAGGTGGGCGGCGTGATCGGGAACGATGTCTCCGCGTTCCGGGCCGACCAGATGCCCTACGGCGGCACCAAGGACTCGGGCACGGGACGCGAAGGCCTGAGGTGGGCCATGGACGAGATGTCCGAACCCAAGATCCTGGTTCTTTCCGACGTTCCGCTCTAAGTGGTTGTGGACCGAGCCTCGCGCCGTCCGGCTTCCGGGCCGGTGCGGGCGGCCGGGCTTGTCTGGAGCTTGCCGGCGTCACTGATCGGTCTGCTGGTGGCGCCCCTATTCCCCGCTCGGCGCCGTCGCGACGGGGTCCTGGTATGTGAGGGAGGGGCCTGGCTTCGGCGTCTGGGCTGGCGCTACTCGGCCATCACCTTCGGCCACGTGATCCTGTGCGCCGGAGAGATAGACGATGCCACGCTCGCTCACGAGCTCGTTCACGTCGCCCAGTACGACCGGCTGGGCATCTTCTTCTTTCCGGCTTACGGCCTCGCTTCAGTGGGAGCATTGATCCGAGGCGGTCACCACTACAAAGACAATCGCTTCGAGCGCGCCGCTCGGATGCAAGCGCGCCGGTAACGTTCGAGCGGCGCTGCCTCCGGGGGCCGAACGCTATCCCTCGGTAGCTTGAGGGCGCCCCGCTCCGACCGCGAGCGCTATTTAAGTGAGATCCGATCGTAGCCCGGCGAACTCTTCTCTGGTCTCGCGCCGCAACTCGGCGAGCTCGCCCCGGAACTCGGGCCTCAGAGAGCTCACGTCGGCGGCCGAGGCTTGGGTGGCCAGCTGTTCCTCGAGCCGGTCCAGCCTCATCCACAGCAAGGCGCCGACCCCTGCCGGATGAACGCGATGAAGGCCGTGTTCACGATCTCGCCGGGCTCATGTAGAAATCGTAGCTTCGAGACCGGGCCAGGGTGTGACCTGAATCATCGAGGATTCGGAATCGGCGCGCAAACGGCGGCCCCCTGAGGAGCCGCCGCCGGCTGGAGCGTTCGGATCTAGGCGCGTCTTCGACCGGCGACCGCCCGGTAGATGAGCAAGAGAATGATCGATCCGACGATGGCCGTTAGCCACGTCGAGATGTCGAAGAACTCGTCGAGTGGGTCTCCGCCGAATATGGCGCTGGCCAGGAACCCTCCGAGGAGCGCCCCCACGACTCCGATGATCATCGTCACGATGATGCCGCCGGGGTCGTCTCCCGGCAGCAGCGCCTTGGCGATAGCGCCGGCGATCAGCCCTAAAATTATGAATCCCAGTATGCCCATCCGTCGTGCCCCTTTCGTCGACTCCTCTGATTGCGAGGGGACATTACTTCGTTTTCCTCGCGCCGTTGTGAATACCCAAGTACCGGCACGAGAAACTAGCCCGGCAGATCCACTCTCGGAGAGGTGCTCATGGAGCTAAGCGGCAAGGTGTGCGTAGTGACCGGCGCGTCGAGCGGGATCGGCCGCCAGACGGCCCTCGACCTCGGCCGCGCGGGCGCCAGGGTATGCGTGGTCGCCCGGCGAGAGGACCGGCTGCGAGACGTCATGGAGGCGATGAGCGAAACGGGCGATGGACACTCCTTGGTCGTCGCCGATGTCGCCAAAAAAGGCGACGTGCGGGCGCTCAAAAGGCACATCGAGGAAACCTACGGGCGGCTCGATGTCCTCATCAACAACGCGGGGTTTTCGAATGAGCGGCCGTTGTGGGAACGCGGGGGCGTGGGGGATCTGGAGAAGACGATGAAAACGAACTTCTTCGGGGCCGTCTATTGCACGGCCGAGCTGTTGCCGCTGTTGACGGCGGCGACCCCCTCGTCGGTGGTCAACGTGGCGTCGATAGCGGGACGCCTGGCTTTCGGCGGCGCGCCCGCCTATTGCGCATCCAAGTTTGCGCTGGTGGGGTGGTCCGAAGCGATGACCTTCCAGCTCCGCTCGAAAGATGTGCATGTCAGTCTCGTGGAACCGGGGCTCATCCCAACCGAGGGGTTCCCCCAGACCGATGCGCTCGCCGATCCGATCCTGCGTTACGCGGTGGGAAACGTAGAGCAGGTTTCGGACGCGATTCTAGATGCCATTCAGCATCGCAAGCCCGAGCGAGTGGTTCCTCGCTTCTATTATCTCTTCCAGCTGCCTCGGATCCTTGCGCCTCCCCTCTATCGTCTCGCTCAGGAAAAGCTTCTTGCCGCAAAGGCCAGCCGGGCCCTCAATTCCGGGTCCAGCTGAACGCGCGAGCCGCCTCGGGACCGCTCCCGTAGCGACGATGGATGAGGGTTGCGCGTTCGAGAGCCGCGTGGATCAAGTCTCGATCGGACAGCTGCATCCAGCGGTAGGCGTAGCCATTAGCGGTGACATCGACCAGGGCGTAGCCATATGGGTAGTCGCGTGGGATGGCGACCTCCTGCACGGGTGTGGTTCCGAAATCTCGGGGCCGGGCGTTTCGATGAGTGTGGCCGGCGAACACTCCCCATACATTGCCCGAGTCGCAAGTCGCGTGGAGCCGCCCCGAGTCCAGGTCTCTCAGTCCGAAGATGATGGGCGGAAAGCTGGTGAATGGTTGGGGTGGATGATGGAGAAAGATAAACGCGGGCCCGCTGCCCGGGGCGGCCACTTCCGCCAGGATGTCGTGCTGCGGCGCGCTCAGTGACCCGCGCGTCACCGCTCCGCCGGCGCCCTCCAGGAAGGTCCCGGTCAGTAGGTTGAAAGGGGCGAACGGAGACAGCGCATCCTCGGCCGAGTCCAGAACAGCGAAACGAATGCCTTTGTGCTCGAGCAAGGTTCCGTGAGGATCGCGCCCGAAGAGGGCCGGATAGTACTCACGTCC
>JACDBF010000060.1 GCA_013695055.1 Actinomycetota bacterium | reverse complement strand
CGTCAGGACCGCGCCGCGGGCATCGCACGCTGTGTTAGGGACGTCAACGACGACATATCCAGCGGGAGTCATGACGTTGCGCCCGATGCGATCGAGGACCCCGAGCGGTTCTGCCGGAACCAGAGCTACGGGTCCGATCCTCGCTTCGGCTACCGCGAGCTGAAGTGGATCCTGACGAGCCTCGGCTTCCCCTTGATGATGCTCGGCTGGCTCTTGGGCGCCTCGTTCATGGGAGCGGAGTGGAACAATCGAACAGTCACGACGACCCTCACCTGGGAACCACGCCGAGCGCGTGTGTTGTGCGCCAAGGCCGTGGCCCTCACCGCCATCGCGTTCACGTGGATAGTGGCCCTCCAGATCGTGCTGGCCGGTGCTCTGTATCCCGCGGGGGCGTTCGAGGGCACGATGGCCGGGGTGGATGCGGGCTGGTGGGCGGACACGGGTCAGATCGTACTGAGGGCGGGGGGGCTCGCCTCGATGGCTGGACTCCTTGGATTCTCGCTCGGCACGATTGGGCGTAACACGGCTGCGGCTCTGGGGGTGGGCTTCATCTATCTGTCCGTCGTCGAAGGGTTGATCCGCGGCTTCAAACCAGCGTGGATCGACTGGCTCGTGGGCGACAACGCCGCGCTGGTACTGATAGGAGACATCGAAGTCAACCACCTCGGACATTCTGAAGTCGCGGCGGGACTATTGCTCGCCGGATACACAGCGGCGATATTCGGGGTCGCGCTCGTGTTCTTCCGCAGGCGAGACGTTGCCTAGATGACGGGCGTAGAGAACACCACGTGGCGCGCTGACGCCCTCCGGGCTGCCCGACACCTGAGCCGCGGCATGTGGGCCGGAATCTTGTGCGGGATCGTCGTCGGTGGGATCGGAGGGCGGCTGGCAATGTTACTGCTTCGCGTGACTTCCGACCCATCTCTCAGGGGCCGGGTGACTGACGATCAGTTCAGGATAGGCAGCATCACCAGCTCCACGATGTTCCTCGTGCTCCTGTGTGCCGTCGCAGGCATGCTCGGGGGCCTCTTCTATCTCGCGGTTCGGGGTTGGTTGCCGGAGAGGATCCGCCCCTTCGCGATCGCTACTTTCGGAGGAGCCTTCGGAGGCGCGGTCGTGATCCACCCCGGCGGTGTCGACTTCACCCAGCTCGACCCTCTTGCGCTCGCAGTCGCGATGTTCATCGCGCTCCCCGCCCTCTATGGGCTCGCGTTGAGCTGGCTGGCCGAGAGGCTGCTGGCTCGAAGCGAAAGGGGCCGGGCATCGACCTCGATCATCTCCTTCCTGCCGTTGCTGGGGATCGGCCTGGCCGGCCCCATCGGTCTGCTGTTGCTGGGTGCGATCGGCGGCGGCTGGGTGGCGGATCGGAAAGGGGCCCCGCTGGAGAGGGCCTGGCACTCGGGACCGGGCACGTGGCTGGGAAGGGGTGTTTTCGCCGGAGTTACGGCCTTTGCGCTGTTCGCGCTGATGCGCGACATCACGGCCGTCCTGTAGAGAGTTCGGCGCTGGCCCGCCGAGTGGGTGGTGAATGGCGGTATGCGCCACCTGACACCCACTCGGCCTCAGCGGGTTAGCGCTTGGCGTTTGCGGTGAACCACGCTATGGCGGGCTGCACCCGAAACATAGGATGACCGCTGTGGACGCGCTGACCGTAGCGCACTGGCGCATGCACAACCTGCGTTTGTTGGGCGAGTCCCTTGAGGCTCCCGACGATGTCGTGGGCTGGCTGGGCGCGGTGCAGTCACAGGATTACGCTCCGGCGAAATGGTCCATCGCCCGGCGTACGAATGACGCCTGCGACGCCGCTCTCGATCAGGCTTTTGCGGACGGGACCATCCTGCGAACTCACGTCTTGCGGCCCACCTGGCACTTCGTCTTGCCGACGGACATACGCTGGATGCTCGAGCTCACCGCCCCTCGCGTGCACATCATGAACTCGCACCAGTATCGCAAGCTGGGGCTGGACGCCGCCGTCCTCGAGAAGTGCACCTCGCTCCTGGTCGACGCCCTCCGCGGCGGGAATCGGCTCACTCGCAAGGAGCTCGCCGGCATGTTGACGAGCGCCGGTGTGGCTATCCACGGCTTCCGACTTGCCTATGTCCTGATGAACGCCGAGCTCAACGCCGTTATCTGCAGCGGCCCCCTCATAGGCAAGCAGCACAGCTACGCCTTGCTCGAGGAGCGAGCACCTCAGGCGCGCAGCCTTTCCTACGCTGAATCGCTGGCCGAGCTGACCCTCCGCTATTTCACCGGCCACGGGCCCGCAACCGCCAAGGACTTCAGGTGGTGGTCGAGCCTCACCTTGGCCGCCATCAAGGAAGGCATCGAGATGGTCGGGTCGCGGCTCGAGTGCGAAAACATCGACGGCGTCCACTACTGGCACGTCTCGTCGGACCTGCGTGGGGAAGTCGATTGCCCGACCGTTCACCTGCTTCAAGGTTACGACGAGTACATCGTGGGCTACAGCGAAAGCAAGTACGTCCTCGACGTGTCGGGCGAAGCCAGAGCGCGATCCGGGAGCGGGACGGTCTTCAACGGCGTCGTCTTCCTCGACGGCCAGGTCGCCGGCACTGGAAGCGCACTCTCAAAACGAAGTCGGTTGTTATCGAGGTGGCTCTCTTCACTCCATTCGACGACGTTGAAACCCGGGCCCTTGAAGCCGCTGCGAGCGAGCTCGGACGCTTTCTGGGCGTCCCCGCCACCGTGGTGAAGTCATTGCTCTGAACCGCTGGGCCGTTCGAGTCCACCCGCTTGACTCAACTCTCCTTTTTCTCCATCAACCCCAGGACCTTTATAACCGTGTTCCAATTTCTGGCGGTGGCGCGGGTCCCGAGCTTTTTCTCGAAGTAGTCGATGGAGAGCTTGGATCTTCCCGCGCCGTTGGGAAGCAATAAATAGATCTCGCTTCCAATCACCTGGAATTCGTCTGGCGGACAGCGGTCGTGGTCAAGTGTCTGCAACGCCTTGGTAGAAGGGGGCGCGGAGAGAAAGACAACATGGAGGAAAGAGGGTTTCACTCCCTCAGTGGGGAAGGGGTTTCCCGCGGCGACGACTTCCAGCTGTTTGCGGTTTCGGAGAACAACCGAGGGCTTCACCGCGAAAGACTGCGACACCGCTCCTTCGATCTCCGCAACCATCTTATTCGGAGTCGACGTCGGGCTCTCGAAAATGACGTTGCCGCTCTGCACGTAGGTCCTCACATTCGTATGTCCGAGATCCTCGACCAAAGCGCGCAACGCTTTCATCGGTACCTTGTTTGCGCCACCGACGTTGATACCCCGGAGAAGCCCGAGGTAGGTAGTCACATCCCCCCTCTCTCTCTGACCAAGCGATAACGGTGGTTAGGAGCGCCCTCGTAGGGGGGTGGAGCGAAGCGCCAGCGGAGCCAGCACCGGCTTGAGCTTGTTCCCGAGAAAGCTGAGAGTCCCCGCGCCCAGGCCCCCGAGGTCGTACTCGAGAACGGCTCGCCGGCCGCCTCGACGGGGCCCTCGATAGCCGTCCACGAAGGAAGCGAATAGGTGAGGCGTTCGGTCCGTCCCTCCCAGGACCGGCGCGGCGCGACCCCCTTGTCCGAGTAGCTCGTCGATCGCCTCCGCCAGTGTCGGCACGTGAGTCCACATGCAGTAGAAGGAGACGCGACCGTCTGCATCGATGAGAAAGCTGGGATCCGCCATCTCGCGGCTGTAGGCCCGGTGCACGGTGCCCTCGAGATCGTCGACGAGCACCGGCCACGCCAAGCGCTCGAAGTCCTTGTATTCCCTCGCGGCGTCGAGCTTGTCGGCAAAGCTCGTGTAAGCCCCGCGCTCGCCGCCAGGATGCGCCTGTCTCACGAACACCTCCAGGAAGGCAACCCGATTCCCATACCGCTCATGCAGCTTCTTGAGGGGCTCAACTGAGCCTGCGGTTATGGGTCAGGTGGCGCTGCCGAAGTGAAGGAGAACGGGACGATCCCGCACCGAGCGGAGCGTGACCTTGTCCCCGTCTGTCGAATCGAGCTCGAAGTCGGGAGCCTCCGAGCCTCCACGCACTCCCGCGCTCCGAGCCGAACGCCAGAGATCCGCTACCAGGTGCTTCATCCAGAAGTGATTGAAGTTGTAGCGTTCGAGTTGCTCGGGGCTGCCCGCCGGGGCACGCTCAGCCGAGGTCATATCTCCCAAATCCGCCTCCTCTCAGATCACCGGTCGCCGACCTGGGCCGGGGCTGCCGGCGTTCGCTGTGCTCGACCGAGGAGGCGCTCAACTTCGCCATCGCCGTGGCCAGCGGAAACGTTCTCCTCATCCAGGAGCCGACACAGTCCCCCTTTGTGCTGGATCTTATATCGGGGTGAAGTTGAGGGTTCGGACGTACTCTGGATGATCGCACCGTGGACCTGGCTCTGTTCCCGAGAGGGCGGTTGCCCCGATGCAGCGCTAGAGGTCGAGCAGCCGGCGCAAGCAATGGTACTGGCTGGCCTGGGCCTCTTGGATACGAGGCACATAGTCGGCCTCCACGACGTGAGCACGGTCGCACATCTCCGCGAGCCTGCCACCTCCGTAACCGGCTAGACAAACCGTCATGAGGCCACGCTTCCTGGCCTCCTCGACGGCCGAGAGCACGTTTCGGGAGCCTCCACTCGTCGAGATGGCGACCGCCACGTCGACGTCTCTTCCATAGGAGATCACCTGGCGGGCGAAAACGTTGTCGAAGCCCACATCGTTTCCGACGGCCGTGACCACGGCCGCGTCGTTGGTGAGCGAGAGGGCTGGCAGCGGGCGAGCGCCACCCGGCGGAGCGACCAGATCGACGACGAGGTCTTGCGCGTCGGTCGCCGAGCCGCCGTTGCCGAAAGTGAGCACCTTTCCTCCAGAGTCGAGCCGTTCTGAGATGAGCCGGGCGGTCTCGGCGAGGCCCTGTGGATCCATCGAGTCGCGACGCAAGCGAATGACCTCTTCCGCCTTTTTCAGGACAGAGGCGCGCACGTCGGCCAGAACAGCATCGAGATCCGTCTCGCCCTCGGTGAGAAAGGGATAGAGGAAACGTGAGCCACCCGTGTCGTGCGTGGTCCCGCGCGGGCGGTCGACCAGCAGGCCCTTGTGCTCGAAAAAGACATGGACCAGCTCCCACAGCACGTGATAGAGAGTTTCGTGTACCTCCTGGACCGTAAAGGGATCGCTCGAAGGCACCGCGAAGCAGTAGTCCGGCCTCGCATCGAGAGCTTCGCCCCTATCCGACAACAAGATGCTCAACATGCCGAGGTCGTGCGCGCGGCGCATTGCCTCTTCGACTGCTGCGAGGTTTCCATCGGCTCCGTGCGTCATACCGAGAGCGATGTCTTCGCGCATGCCGAGGACGGTGAGCTGCCGCCCAAGAAAACCCCGAGGGTCGGCCGACGCGAGGCCCGTAGTCGATGCGATGTCGTTGGGGAGCGCCAGCGCGGGCAGAGCGCGCTTCCCAACTATGACCGGATGCACGAACTCCACCGACACATGCTGCGCGTCCGTCGCGGCGGCCCCGAGGCCGAAGGCAATGAGCCTTCCCCCCCGGATGAAACGCCGGGCCATCACATGACAGAGCTCAGAGAGCCGAACCGCCTCGGCCTGGAAGAAAGTACCGACGATGTTCTCTCGCTCCTCGTATGCCGAGCGAACGAGCGCGGTCTCAGAGCTCAAGGCGACTCAACAGATGCGAGGCAGCGGATCCCCGATGAGCATGTCCATGATCCTCGTTCCTCCAAAACCCGTTCGAACCAACACCATCCCCGCTGGTTGGTCGGCCACTTCACCCACCAATGCCGCTTCCCCGCCTCCCGGAGCAGAGCGAAGCGCCTTGAGGGCCGCATCGGCCGCTTCGGGAGCCACGATGGCGATCAGCTTCCCCTCGTTGGCCACGTACATAGGGTCGATGCCAAGGATCTCACAAGCTCCCTTGACTGCCGGCCGCACGGGCACCTTGCGCTCGTCGAGCACGATGCCGGCGTCCGCATCGCCCGCGAGCTCGTTTAGGACGGTTGCGACTCCTCCGCGCGTGGCGTCGCGCATGACGCGCAGACCGGGAGCCACCGCATTCAGAAGCGCCTCCGCAAGCGGCCACAGCGGAGCCGTGTCGGAGACGACATCGGCGTCCAAGTCGAGGTCACCGCGCGCGAGCATGATTGCCGTGCCGTGGTCTCCGACAAAACCCGAGCACAAGATGCGGTCTCCCGGTTGGATCGATCGCCCAGAAAGGCGCGCCCGGGGATCGACGACGCCTAGGCCAGATGTAGAGATGTACATGCCGTCCGCCTTGTCGCGCTCTACGACCTTGGTGTCCCCCGCGATCACGGCGACGCCTGCGCTGCGCGCGGCTTCTGCCATCGCCGAAACCTCGGCCCTCAGCACGTCTGCATCGAGCCCCTCTTCGAGAATGAAAGAAGCGGTGATCGCCACCGGCCGAGCCCCGGCCATCGACAGATCGTTGACGGTGCCGTTGACGGCCAGCTCGCCGATCGATCCGCCGGGAAAACGAAGAGGTTTGACCACGAACGCGTCCGTCGTTACGGCAACATTCGCACCGTCGACCTCAAGGACCGCCGCGTCGGCGAGCTGAGAAAGCACCTCATTGGCGAACGCCCGCTCGAAGAGGCCGGCCACGAGGGTATGGGTGGCCTTTCCTCCTGCCCCATGAGCCATGGTGATGCGCTCGTCGCGGAAGCGCGGACGCAACTTTCGCTGGCGCTCGATGCGGGCGAGGACCTCCCCTTCGAGATCCGCCACCGCCTTCAAACCCCCGCGCGGGCCTTGGACTTCGCGAATCGTCCGAAGTTGTAGTAAGCGGCGCACGCTCCCTCGGACGAGACCATGCAGGTTCCAATCGGCGTCTCCGGAGTGCACGCGGTACCGAAGACCTTGCACTCCCACGGTTTGATGACTCCCTTGAGAACCTCGCCGCACTGGCATGCTTTGGGATCGGCAACGCGCACGCCGGGTACGCCGTAGCGAAGCTCTGCATCCCAATCGGCGTACGCGTTCGACAGGCTGAGCGCGCTTTGAGAGATAAAGCCCAGACCTCGCCATTCGAAATGTGGCCGCAGCTCGAAAACTTCCTGAAGAACCTCGAGCGCGCGCGGGTTCCCTTCCCAGAAGACGACGCGTCCGTATTGGTTCTCCACTTCGGCTCGCCCTTCGGATAGCTGGCGCATGATCATGAAGATCGACTGAAGAAGGTCGAGCGGCTCGAACCCCGCGA
>JACDBF010000057.1 GCA_013695055.1 Actinomycetota bacterium | reverse complement strand
TGCTCGCTCAAGATGTCCTTGAGCTGATCGAGCACCTTGGGGGTACAGGAGTCGACGGCCATCTTGATCTCGAAAGGGCGGTCGTCGAGCTTCGGTTCCAAGAGCTCAAAGGCGATGATCTTTAGAGAGTCATCGCGCGCATCCTGCTCAAGGCGGCCCTTCACCATGAGAATGACATCGGGCCGGACCACGTGCGCGTACTGCTCGTACGTCTTGGCGAACAAGAGAACCTCTACCGAAGCCCCAGACAGGTCCTCTATCTGCAACAGCACCATCGTGTCGCCGCGTCTGGTGAATCGCTTGGTGAGCGAAGCCACCACCCCGCCGATCGTGAGCATCTCGCCCTGGGGCCGCTCGGCGAGCGACGACAGCGCACAGTCCGTCATCCGCGCGAGCAAACCTTCGACCCCGAGAAGCGGATGATCGGAGACGTACAGGCCCAGCATCTCCTTTTCGTGGGCGAGAAGGATCTCCTTGGGATGCTCTTCGATGGAAATGGGAGCGGGCTGGTGGGTGGGGGCATGGTCATCGGTGCCCACCGAGCCGAACAGCGAGAACTGCCCGGCCTCCTCGCGCTTTCTCCGTTCAATGACATCGGCGCAGATGTGCTCGAAGCGTTCGAGCAAGCCCCGGCGCGTATGACCGAGGGACTCGAAGGCGCCGGCCCAGATGAGCGATTCGATCGTCTTCTTGTTGAGACAGGAGTAGTCGACCTTCGAGCAAAAGTCCTGGAAGGACTCGAAGCGGCCCTTTGACTTGCGGGCCTCGATGATCTTCTCCACGACGCCCTCGCCGACGTGCCTGACGGCGGACAAGCCGAAGCGAATCGCGTCGTCTGTGGGAGTGAAGTCCCTCTCGGACTCGTTCACGTCGGGCAGCAAGACCGGAATGCCCATCTTCCGAGCCATCGCCAGGTACTTGGGCTTGTCGTCCTTGCGGTCCTTTACCGAGGTGAGAAGCGCGGCCATGTACTCGACGGGGTGCTTGGCCTTGAGCCACGCGGTTTGGTAGGCGACGTACGCGTACGAGGCCGAATGGGCGCGGTTGAACGAGTAGTCGGCGAACGGTTGGATGAGCGTCCAGAGCTTGCGAGCCTCGTTCTCAGTGAGGCCCGAGCGCGCGCACCCCTCGATGAAGCGAGGCTCTTCGGAGGCCATGATGTCGCGATTCTTCTTGCCGATCGCCTTGCGGACGAGATCGGCTTGACCGGGCGTGTAGCCGGCTAGCTTCTGCAGCAAGAGCACGATCTGCTCCTGGTAGACGAGCACCCCGTAGGTCTCGCGCGTTATCTCCTGAAGGGTGGGATGCAGATACGAGATCTTGGATGCGTCGTTCTTCCTTTCGATGTAGGTGGGGATCTGGTCCATCGGCCCAGGCCGGTAGAGCGCGATCAGAGCCATGATCTGTTCGAACCGATCCGGCTTCAGCTGGAAGAGCAGGCGCCTCATGCCCTCCGACTCGAGCTGGAAGACGCCGTCGGCGGCGCCTTTCTGGAGCATCTCGTAAACGGAAGGGTCGGCTAGATCCAAAGAGTCGACGTCGATAGCCTCGTTCTTGTTTGCCAACACGTAGTCACGCGTGAGATCGATAACTGTGAGATTGCGAAGACCGAGGAAGTCGATCTTCAAAAGGCCCAACGCCTCGACGCCGTTCATGTCGAACTGCGTTACGACTTCGCCGTGCTCGCCGCGTTTCAATGGAAGGTGGTCGACGAGCGGATCGCGGCCGATGACGACGCCGGCGGCGTGGATCCCCGCGGAACGCTTGAGGTTCTCGATCTTGAGCGCGGTGTCAATGATCTCCTTGGCCGCGCCTCCTCCCTCGTACGCGGCGCGCATCTCCGACGACGATTCGAGGGCGTGTGCAAGGCCCGAGTCGCGTCCCATGATGAGCGAGGGGTACATCTTGGTTAAACGATCCCCCTCCGCGTATGGGAAGCCGAGCACGCGCGCCGCGTCTCGGATCGACTGACGGCCCTTGATGGTGCCGTAAGTGATGATCTGGGCGACGTGGTCCGACCCGTACTTCTCTTGCACATAGCGGATGACATCCCCGCGTTTGCGCTCGTCGAAGTCGATGTCGATATCGGGCATGGCGATGCGTTCGGGATTCAGGAAGCGCTCGAACATGAGGTTGTATGCGATCGGGTCCAGCTCGGTGATGCCCAGCGAATAGGAAACGATGGAGCCGGGTGCGCTGCCTCTGCCGGGCCCGACCCTTACCCCGCGCGCCTTCGCCCAATTCACGAAGTCCGCGACGACCAGGAAGTAGCCGTCGAAACCCATCTCGCCTATGACCTTGAGCTCGTATTCGAGCCGCTCTGAGACCTCCGCCGAGATGTCTCTGTAACGCTCGTGTGCGCCCCGGGTTGCGAGGGTGCGCAGGTGGCTCTCGAGGGTTTCGCCGGCCGGGACCTCGTAGCGCGGCAGCAGCAGCTTGTCGAGCTTGATCTCGACGTTGCAGCGCTCTGCGACCTCGAGAGTGGTTTCGCAGGCGCCGGGCCAGCGCTCGAAGGCCTTTTTCATCTCTTGTGGGCTCTTTAGATAGAACTCTTCGGAATCGAACTTGAAGCGACCGGGCGCCGCGAGCTCGGAGCCCGTGTTGATGCACAGAAGCACGTCGTGCGCCGACGCGTCCTCCTTGTTGGTGTAGTGGGAATCGTTGGTGCATACCCAGGAGATGCCCATCTCCCGGCCGATCGTCACGAGCTCGTCGTTGAGCGGCTTCTGGGAGGGAATCCCGTGATCCTGCAGCTCGAGATAGAAGCGGTCCCCGAACACGTCCCGATACTGCGCGGCCTTGCGCCGGGCCCCAGTCGTATCTCCCCGAACGATGCGCCGGGGAATCTCGGCCGACAAGCATCCCGACAGGCAGATGAGGCCCTCGGCATGCTCGGAGAGGATCTCCCAGTCGGCGCGCGGCTGATAGTGGAAGCCTTCCAGCCACGCACGGGTCGACAGCTTGACGAGGTTCTTGTAGCCGGTGTCGTCGGCGGCCAGCAGGGTCAAGTGATAGGTCCCGTCGGAGTTCTCGCGCTGGGCGGGCTTGGCCCGTCGGTCGCCGTCGAACAGGTAGCCCTCCATGCCGAGGATCGGCTTGACCCCCGTGGAGATGCCCGCTTGATAAAAGTCGAGCGCCCCGTACATGACGCCGTGGTCGGTGATGGCGCAAGCCGGCATCTCGGCCCGGGCCGCGGCCTCGAACATGTCGCCGATGCGACTCGCCCCATCGAGCATCGAATACTCGGAGTGCGCGTGCAGATGAACGAAGCTCAGAGCCCTACCCACCCTGGCCGAACATTCGGCCGTCGTCGAATTACAGGAGTGTCCTTTTTCTATATCACCGGTCGCCGCCCTTCAAGCCTCGGTCCCCGACCAGCGACTCCGGGCCTGTCAAGCACCCGAAAGTCCCTCGGGCCGTTCAGGAAAAAGTGGACGACGGCAGACGGGCTGAGAGAACCTCAGCCAGCTCCGCGGGAAGGGGATCGGTCACGGTGACGGCCCGGCCGTCCTCGGGATGAGGAAAGGTCAAGGCCCGCGCATGTAGGAACGGCCGCTCAAGACCTAAAGCGGAAGCGGCTTGGGAGGCTCCGCCGTAGGTCCTGTCGCCGAGAATCGGGTGCCCGAGATGAGCGAGGTGGACCCTGATCTGATGGGTCCGGCCCGTCTCGAGCGTGACATCCAGCAAGCTCACCGGGCCGGACGAGACGGAAAATGAGTCCACGAGCACGTAGTGGGTCACGGCCGGACGCCCGGAGGGGTTCACGGCCATCAGCCGCCTGTTGCGCGGGTCGCGACCGACGGGCGCTTCGATCGTCCCCGACGGAGCTGCGGGCCGTCCTTTGACGAGGGCCAGATAGCGCCGCTCGACGCGGTGCTCTTTGAGCGCCTCCACCAAAAAGGCATGAGCGCCCTCGTCGCGGGCCACCAGAAGGAGGCCCGAGGTGTCCTTGTCGAGCCGGTGCACTATTCCGGGCCGGTCCGATCCCTCGTGGGCAAGAGGTATTCCCAGCCCGAGGAGAGCGTTCACGAGCGTCCCGGTCTCGTGACCGCCGGCGGGATGCGTCACGAGCCCGGCCGGCTTGGAGACCACTAGGACGCGATCGTCTTCAAAACGCACGACCACCGGAATGTCCTCGGGCTCGGGCGGAGCGACGCCGGCCCGCTCGAGGTGGGCCTCGACGAGCTCTCCCTCCACGAGCCTGTGGCTGGCACGGGCAACCCGCCCCGCCACGGTCACCTTGCCGGCGGCCAGCGCTTTTTGAGCTGCCGTTCGGGCCACTCCGGCCCGGCGGGCGAGCACCACGTCGATTCGCCGGCCGGCGTCTTCGGCGGACGCCTCGAAGCGCTCCGTCATCTCCCGTCCGCGCTCGGCCGCCGGGAACGGAGGTTGAGGAGCAGGATCAACCCGACCCCGGCCACGATGGAGGCGTCGGCGAGGTTGAAGACCGGCCACACGTGAAAGTCCACGAAGTCGACCACCCGGCCCCCGTAGTCGCGGACGATGCGGTCGAAGAGGTTGCCGAGACCACCCCCCACGATGAGCCCGAGTGGGATCATCAGTCGGGGATCCTCAACCCGCCGCGCCCAGAAAACGATGGTGACCACGATCGCCACGGTGGCGACGAGAAAGAAGGCCGGAAAGTCGCCTCCGATACCAAAGGCGCCGCCCGAGTTGAACGTGAGTCTCAAGGTCACCGCGCCGGGCACGACCTCGACCGGTCCGTCGCTCAGGCCGTCCAGGGCCAGCTGCTTGGTGACCTGATCCGCGACGACCACAAGCGCAGCGCACCCGGCCAGCAACGGCAACCGGCGTGGGGCAACCGCGGGCGTCTGGGGGCCGGCAGTCGGTGCAGACGTCGCTAGCGGGTCCGCTCTTCGCGCCGCTTGCAATCCATGCACAACAAAGCATGAGGAAGCGCGCGCAGACGAGCGGCGTCAATGGGTCGCGCACAACGCTCGCAGATCCCGTAGGCGCCCTCGTCGATCCTGGCAATGGCCCGGGTGATCTGGTCTATGAGATCCCGAATGTTGTTCTGGATGGAGAGCGCACGCTCGCGATCGAAAGTCGCCGTGCCCGAATCGGCAAAGTCCTCGTCGACCGAGGCCTCGCCCGTCAGATCGGACTGAGTGCCGTCGAAGGACTCCTCGTCGATCTCGCTGATCTGAGCCGACAGGTCCTCCCGCTGCTTGACGAGCCGCTCCTTGATCCCGGCCAAAGCCTTGCCGTCGAGCTTCGCTTTGCGAACCCGGCGCGCT
>JACDBF010000039.1 GCA_013695055.1 Actinomycetota bacterium | reverse complement strand
CGTCCCGGTGATGGAAGGCCCGATCTTTCGCAGAAGGAGATCACCGATGTGATGTCCGAGGCTGTCGTTGATCTCCTTGAAGCGATCGAGATCGATGAGCAAGACGGCAACCGGAAGATCCGATCTCTTTGCATCGAGGATCGCTTGCTCGACGCGATCGTAGAACAGGGCTCTATTCGGCAAGCCGGTCAGCGAATCATGCAGCGCTTGATGCGACTTGTACTCCTTGTCCGCGTAAACCGTCGCGGCCTTGTAGATGACCGCCATCGGTATCGCCAGAAGAGGAATGAAGACGATGCTGCGATCGCCGGCCACCACCACGATCGGAGACAGCGCCAGGAGCACTCCGTTGACGGACGCGTAGTAAGGAAGCTCTGCGAATAGGAAACGCACCACGGGAGCTCCCTGGTCCAGCGCCATCCCCATGCGCGGCAGACAGTGATTGAGCAAGAAGAACGCCGTAGCGGACAGAAGGATGCCGGGGAGGTCCCCCGCATCGAGGCGGCCGAGCACGCCTGCAGAGTTGGCGTCGGTGGTGAGAATCAAGACCGCGCCGCTGGCGCTGAGGGCAAGCGTGTACTGCGAGACGTTGAACGCGCCCTTCCAGATGGGCTTGTGCGTCGCGAGGTCTGCCAGGATCGACGCGATGGCCTGGGCGAGAATTGCCGGGCCGGGGCCGAAACGCAACAGCAGCGCGAACGTGAAGATCGTGGAGGTCGTTATCTCGCCGTGACCGTCGGAGGTCTTGACGGGCAAAAGCTCGCCGAGGGCGACGAAGATGGCAAGCAACCAGAATTCGCCGAAGGAATGGCCGACCGAAGGGCCGCCGCGCGTGACAGTGGCACTCATCACTCCCAGGCCAGCCAGGATGACGGCGCTTACGAAAATCTCCACTCGCCGCAGGCGAGTCAGCTTCAGATTCGTGAACAACTTATCCCTCGTTGTCGGGTTGTGGACACAACAGAAGGCACCCCGGAGCTATCCGGGGTGCCCCCAAGGGCAGTTCGAGGCTAGTTGCTCCACTTCGTGCCGGCTCCCGACACCGCGACCAAAACTGCCAGGTTCGCGAGCGCCACAGCCAGGCGAAAGATGCGTCCCTTCAATTCGCCACCTCCTCTCCTCTACATCCCCTGAGGGGATCTTCGTCCCCTGGAAGGGGGTGATTTTCCAGATATCGGCAGGGCCCTGAGGTTGCTGAACGCCAAACGCCTAAGCACTCATGGCAGACCCCTAGCCTCAAGCGGGGCGCGGGCGGGGCCGAAGGGGAAATAACTGGGTACCGACTGATTCTGGGAGATGTATCCGACCGTGTTGCTCGTCGCCTGCTTTTTTTTGGCCGTCTTCAGCGTCCCTCTCTGTGGCGGACGTCTGGAGGAGCTTGGACGGCATCGCTTCGCGAGGCCGTGGGCGCTGGCCGCTGCGCTGGCGGTTCAGATAGTCATCGTGTCGATCGTTCCCGAAGCCGACGCCGCGCTCCTGGCCGGATCCCATCTCCTTTCGTACGGATTGGCCTTCGTCTTCCTCTACGCGAACCGAGACGTGCCCGGGCTATGGCTCATCGGACTCGGCACGGCGATGAATCTGACTGCGATCGCCGCGAACAGCGGAGTGATGCCGGCCACGCGTTCGGCGCTTGCGAGCGCACGCATACCTATCGAGGGAGGCCATTTCGTGAACTCGGGGATACTCGCCGACCCGCAGCTCATCTTCCTGGGCGACGTCTTTGCGGTTCCCGAGCCCATACCTCTAGCGAACGTCTTCAGCGCCGGCGATGTCTGCGTCGTGATCGGCGCGGCCCTGATCCTCCATCAGCTGTGCCGCTCTCGTCTAGCGGGAGGCAGGAAGAGCGAGCCTAGGATCGTTCCGCTTAAGCCGCTGTGGGATGCAGACACGGACAAGGCATCGGGTCACGCTCACTAGCCGGCACACCACCGTCTTGACGATTTGGGGCGCTTGAGCGACACTTAGCGCTCACATGGAATAGCTCCCGCGACGACGCACTGCACGCGCCTCTCAACAGGGATTAGCGCGCGCTCGGATTCGGCTCGTCGGTCCAACTTTCCTCCCGGATGCGCTTTGCCAGCGCGCCGTCAAACCAGGGAGCTTCTGTGATGTCCAAACGCTTGCCGCCTCCAAAGCGAGGGGGCGCCTCCATGTTCCGAAAACCATCCGCAACGGCCGTCTATCTCATGATGATGGCCGTCACGGGGTTCGCCTTCGCGATGATGGGCACCATATTCTCCGTCTATCAGATCATCGAGGCGCGCCTCGATCCTTTGGAGCTGGTGCTCATGGGCACGGTCCTCGAGGGCACCGTTCTGGTCTTTGAAGTGCCGACCGGAATCGTCGCCGACTCCATCAGCCGGCGCACTTCGATCATCGTCGGAATGTCCATCATGGGCGCGGGCTTCGTGCTCATGAGCACGACCACGAGCTTTGTGGTCTTAGCCGCTTCACAGGCCATCTGGGGACTCGGATACACCTTTACGAGCGGCGCCGATGTCGCATGGATCACCGACGAAGTAGGAGAGCAGGAAGCGGCGCGGCTCTATCTGCGCGGCTCTCAATGGGCGCAATTCGCTGCATTGTTCGGCATTGCGGGCAGCATCGGCCTGGCCGTCATCGCCCTCGGACTTCCCCTGCTCGTGGCCGGTCTTCTGCACGTCGCGCTGGCCGTCGTCCTCATCCTCGTGATGCCCGAGCGCGCGTTCAGACGGCCGGAAAAGGCGAGCGTGCGGCACTCGGTGGGGTCCACGGTGCGTGACAGCCTCGGAGCGGTCAAGCGCCGGCCGGTTCTGCTGTTGATCTTTGCCGTTGCGGCGATTCACGGGGCCTCGACCGAGGGCTTCGACCGGCTCTCCTATGCGCTCTTGATTCGAGATGTGACGCTTCCGTCGTTGGCCGGCCTCGACCCTCTGGTGTGGTTCGGGGTCATAGGAGCCGGCGGCTTGCTGCTCGGGATGGGCGGCGCAGAGCTTGTAAAGCGCGGAGTCGACATAACGACCCACCGAGGCGCCTCTCGTACGCTTCTGCTCCTCGACGCGGGCCTTACCCTCAGCGTCGTTCTGTTCGCGCTCACTGTCGGCTTCCTCCCGGCGATCGCGCTCATCTGGGCCGAGGGATTATTCCGAGAGGTCAGGGACCCCGTGTTCGCGGCATGGGTGAACCAGGGGCTCGACTCGAGGTCGAGGGCGACGGTGAACTCCATGGGGAGCCAAGTCGACGCTCTAGGGCAGGTGGGCGTCGGTCCCTTGATCGGCCTGCTCGCCGTTGCCCGGTCGGTGCAAGTCGCCATCGTCGCAGCAGGGCTGCTGCGGCTGCCGGCGCTCGCCCTCTACTCCAAGACACTGGGATCCGGCAGAGCTCAAGCGGTGGAGGAAGAGGCAGACCGGCCGCTCGGCGTCGACGATCTCGGGATAGATCTACCGGGCGCTCCGAATCCTCCGCGTATCAGCGAGCCGGACTAGAGAGTAGGGGGCCGCCGGATCACCCAAGCGCATCGAACTCGAGCTCGCCGGGTGCCGGAGGAGTCACCTCGAGAGTGGCTTCGTGAACCGTGGTGTCGCCGCGATTGCGGCTCAGCAAACGATGGACGATCTTTCGGTTGCGCAGTGAGATTAGTCCGACGTTGTTTTCGCCGACCAGCAGAGAACGGTGTGGACCTGTGGGCTCAACGTACATGCGGAGCTCGCGATAGTCGGGCTCGTCTTCAATGCCGAGGGAACGAACGCGTTTTGGAGACAGAAAGACGGGGGCATCGTCAGACCACTCGTCGGTGTTGACGCGCCTTTCGAGGACCTTCTTCCTCCAGCCGGCTTTTCTCACCGATGGCTGACTGGCCCACCCAACCCGCTCATGTCTGCGCGATACGAGCTTGCCCAGCACGTTGAGCGCGCTCTTGCTAGCCACGCCGCTGTGCTTCTGGCCGCTGCTCACGAGCTGGATGATGGATAGGGCCCGGCCTTGAATCCCAAAGACGAAACGGAGGTTGAGCCCATAATGCACATCGCCCGAAAGGAACACGCACGACTCGAGCTCTAGGTCCTCGATCAACAAGCACATGAGATCGACGAACCCTTGCAGGTTCGACTGCCACGCCTCGAAGTCGATCTCGTATGGGCCCACTTGGCGAACGAGGAATTTTTGGCGCCGCTCTTGCAGCTCGAGACCGCAAACCGGCACCGCGGAAACGACTATCAGTGGCCGGTCCTGTCCTGCGTTCGCAGCCCGGGCCAACTCGAGGACCCGGCTGCGCTCGGTTGCGCCGATCAAGCAAGCCGCTCCTTCCGGGCTGTCGAAGGAACGCTGCGTGCGCGTATCGAGTACGAGGGCCGGAGGAGTCGTGGGGGCGAGAAAGCTCCACCGGTCGAAAGACCACATGGCATCGTCATAGCCATCGGGATCGTCGTCCCGCTCCTCGATGGTCGCGCCGAAATCGCCCGAATAGGGATCGGGGTCGTTGCCCCAGCCCTGAAACGCCCAGAACGTCGCGAGGGCATTCGCGACGATCCTTCGGCCGGTGAGGCTCGCCTTCACGTCTTTCCGCCAGCGTTCTGTCAGGTTCCAATCGTCGGTGCAGTCGTGATCGTCGAAGTTCATGTAGGTAGGCACGTTCGCCAAGACACGACGAACGGCCGGCAGAGCGCTGCGCGCCCGGTCGAGGTCCTTCAGCTCGCGCCCGTACTTGAACCTCTTCTTGGCACCGGAGACTCGGCCTTCATCGGCGGGAATGACACGCGCCGCCCGGTCGAGCTCGTCGGGCCAGTTCCGCCGGTTCCAGGCCACGAGATACATGCACGCGAACTCGCCGAAGCTCATGAGATGGTTGCTCGCCTTGTCGGAAGTGAACCTCGCCTCGGCTTCGGCTATCTCCTGACGGCCGTACAACGAGATGGTCGAGAGTGAGGCTACGCCCGGAACTTTCGAATGGTCGTTGGGGTCGACGATCTCGCGCGCGAGGCGCATGACTTGAACGAGAAGTGGACCGGCTACATCGTCCGCATAGATCTGATCCCCGGTTAAAAAAAGAGCGCTCGGCCGCTTGGAGGGGTCGAGGGCGGAGCCCGACACAGCTTCGTCGGCAGCGACGAGCGCGTCGTCTCCTTTGCCATGCAGCAAGCGGCAAGAACCGTGAAAGGCGTTGAGCGGAGCCTCCTGGGAAGGGAGGACGAGCGCCGGGAGCGGAAGCTCGTCGTAGGTCACGCCGTCCGGCCCCCGGAGCAGCCCGAGGTCGCCCAGGCGCCGGCTCGTCCCGGAGTCGTCCGTGATCTCGAGGTCGTAGCCCAAGAGCTCGTCGGAAGGAAACTCTCCTCGTTCTCCCTCGGAGGCTCCTTCGGGAAGCGCTTCGATCAGATGGACCCAGAGCCTTCGTCCGAGGCGAACCGGGCGGGCCTTACCCGCGCCGACGGGCTGCAAATCGCCTGTCAAGAGGCCGGTGAAAACCTCGGCCCGCACGTCGCAGCTCGAGCTGGTGGCCACCCAGATACATATCCGGGATCGCTCTGATCTCCGCAGCATCGGACCGGCCAAAATGAGGTCTAGCTCGATGTGGCTCACGTCCTTTCGGGTGCTCGTCTTAGGGGTCCGTGTGAACTGTAGCCATTCGAACAGCCCCGTCCGCGCTACGAACTTCAGGCAAGGGCGCAGCCAGATCTGGACAGGCGCCCCCAAGTCATCCAGAATCTAGGAGACAGCCAGGATTTCTCGAAGCAGGGGGCCACTAAATGCCGGGTATGGAGCTCGAAGACTCGAGCGCATTGGGTACGCGCATCACGCCGGTTCAGAGAGTCGCCATAGACCTCACCACTGAGGACTCGCTGGGGGGCGGCGGTAGCTCGCGGCCCTTGACTCGAGCTGAGGCCATCGTCGACCTCATCATCAAGTCCGACCGCGTTTTCCTGGACGGCGCGTGTTGGAAGTGCACCGAGCACTTGCCCGTGACCGGCAGCGATCTCGGCCTCTGCCACAACTGCCTCATCGATCTGCGCGACCCCGCCTGACTCTCCGGGGCAGAGCCTCCCCTTTGCTATCTTGCTGGGACGGTCGCCGGGCGGCGACGCAATCCCGGGAGGGAATTTATGGGGTCACGATCCCTTGAGATAAGAGCCGTCTTCGATGTCCCCCTGCTCGAGATCTCGGGCCTCGGCCAGCGTCCTCGGTCGGGCGCTCGAACCCCTGAGATGCTTGCGGTCGGCGACAACAGCTTCGACATCGTGGTAGCGAATCTCCCCGAGCCCGGAGAAACGCCCGACTACCGCAGGCATGATCTCAAAGGCATCCTCGACTCGGACGATGCGGCCGAGAGCTCGGAATGGGAGGCGGCCGACGGCGACGTGACCGGCAGGGTCTTCATTCTTCAAGAGAGCCCTGGGAAGGTCTTCATCTTGAATCCCGAGCTCGACGAGCTCATAGACACGATCGACTTGCGCCTCGATTCCTACGAGGACCTCGAGTGGTCGAATTCACCCAACACTCAGGCCGAGGGTCTGGTGCTCTTGGCAAACGGTCATGTCTTGGTCGCTAAGGAAAAAGACCCTCTGTTGTTGATGGAGTTCGGGCCGGCGGGCGACGAGGCTCAGGGCCTGGGGCCGGGCCTTCTGTTGATGAGCGGCAAGGAGTTTCCGACCCCGCATGGGAAGCGGCCCCCTTTCGAGCTGCTCAAGGCCTGGAAGCTGGACGAGGAAACCGACGAACGGATCAACGATGTCTCCGATGTGGCGGTGGGTCCGGACGATCGTCTCTATCTCTTGAGCGATGAATCGCGCTGCATAGCGCGCATCGAGAATCGAGTGAGCGCTGCGGGCACGAGCCTTGGGACAACCGCGCTGTGGCGGCTTCCGGAGGAGCTGGAGCAGCCGGAGGGCTTGATCCTCACCGAGGATCTCGTCCCCCTGGTCGCCATCGACAAGGGCGAGCCCGAGCGCAATCTGTTTGTCTTGAGCGCGTTGCAATGAGAGATCCTCAGTCGCGCGCTCTCTTGACGTCTTCGTGACGCGGCGCTGGGTCCTGATTGCCGCCGCGGCGGCCCTCGTCGTCGCCGGCGCTTTCGTGGCCCTGCGCGTCCTCGGCCCCCCTGCATACGAGAACCCGGTTATGAGTCACGATGCGCCCGATCCATCGATCATCTATGCAGACGGCTTCTATTGGGCGTACACGACTCAGAGCGAGTGGTCGGAGTTCACCAATCTCCCGATCCTGAGATCGAAGGACCTGGTCGAGTGGAGCTTCGTCGGAGACGCCCTCCCCAAGCTTCCCAAGTGGGTGACCACGGATACGTGGGCGCCGCACATAAGCCGGATCGGCGACCGTTATGTCCTGTACTACTCCGCGATGCAATATGGAAGAGCCGGCTTTGGCATCGGCGTGGCCACTTCCGACAGTCCCGAGGGTCCCTTCGAGGACTCAGGTGGGCCGATCCTGCGGGGGCCGGGCTTCACGACCATCGACCCTTTCGTCTACACGACCTCCGAAGGAGACCACTACATCTATTGGGGATCCAACAGCGTACCGATCAAAGCGCAGCAACTGTCGGATGACGGACTGACAGTAGTGGGCAAGCCTCAGTCCGTTCTGCAGCCGTCGGACGATGACTACGAAAACCTGATCGAGGGTCCGTGGCTAGTGGAGCATGACGACTACTTCTACCTCATGTATTCGGGCGACGCCTGTTGTCATCCCGGCCCCCATTACGCGGTGCTGGTGGCGCGTTCCACGTCCGCCTTCGGACCCTTCGAGAAGTACGAGGGCAATCCCATTCTCGAATCCAACGACGACTTCTTCGCCCCTGGGCACAACTCGACGATCCGCGATGAATCGGGCCGGGACTGGATCCTGTATCACTCCTATGTCGGAAATGAAGACGACGTGTTCCTCGGCGAGGAGAGCGACACCCGGGCGCTGATGCTCGATCTCATCGAGTGGGAGAATGGGTGGCCGGTCATCAACGACGGCCACGGGCCGTCCGTCTCGAGCGACGTGGCTCCCGACGTGAGCGGCTAAGGGACGATCCGTGAGGCGCGGCGGCCCCTTCAGTCGAACGGCGTTGACCGGCGTCCTCGTCCTCTTGCTGGCGGCCGGGGGCGCCGGGTGGTTCTTCGTGGCGCGATCCAACTCTTCCCCTTACCAGAATCCGGTGGTGGCTCACGATGCGCCCGATCCCTCGGTCATGAG
>JACDBF010000019.1 GCA_013695055.1 Actinomycetota bacterium | reverse complement strand
TTCGGCGAACCTGCCCCCGGGCCGAGCGGGCTGTTCGTACCTCCGGCCCCCGATCTCCTGGCCCGCCAGCCCTACTATGCATTGCACCCTGTGGGCATAGAGCGCCGCCGAGCGGAGCTCATTCGGGCGGCGTGCGAGCGCAGCGCGTGGCTCGAGCGAGCCTCGGAGCTCCCCCGTGAGGTTGGCTACAGGCGACTGTCCTCGGTCCGGGGAATAGGTCCGTGGACGGCCGCCGAGGTCGGAGTGCGCGCCTTCGGCGATGCCGACGCCGTTTCGGTCGGGGACTATCACGTTCCGAGTCTGGTGACATGGGCCTTGGCCGGAGAACCCCGGGGGTCTGACCGGCGAATGCTCGAGCTGCTCGAACCATATTCTGGTCATCGCGCGCGCGTCATTCGCCTACTCGAGTCGAGTGGCATCACGGCCCCTCGCTACGGACCGCGCGCTCCGCGGCGCGACTATCTCCTGCCTGTGAGCTATTTGTATCGCACGGCGCGTCGGGGACGGGCTTCTAGATCAACCTGTTGACGTCCTGGTATCAGCCCGCGAGTGATCGTGGATGGGAGCTTTTCGCTCTTTGAGAAAGCCTCCGGGCCGGTTGTGGCTTACCGCAAGGATCTCGGTCACTATTGCCGCCGCGATTTCCTCCGGCGTTTCACTTCCGATGTCGAGACCCGCCGGTCCGTGGATCTTGGACAGGTCTTCGTCCGACGCTCGTACGCCGTCGCGCCCGAGGTCTTCGAGGAGGCGTTCCAGCCTGGCGCCGGGCCCAAGCGTCCCAACATAGGCCGCCTCGGTTCTCAGGAACGATCGCAAATAGGCTTTATCTCTCAAGAAGTTGTGGCTCATGATCACGACGTTGGTGCGCGCGTCGACGCCGACGGCGGCCGCCACCTCGTCCGGCCGCGCGAGGACGAGCTCCTTTGCTCCTGGGAACCGCTTCGGATCCAGGAGCTCCTTGCGGTCGTCGACCACGAGGACGCGCCACCCCAAGCTGGAAGCAAGTTGCACCAGAGGGATTGCGTCGTGGCCCGCCCCACAAACGAGCAGGCGTAAGGGCGGCTCGAGGACCTCTATGAACAAGCGGAGCTCGCCGTCTTCGAGTGGGAGCGAGCGCGTCTCCGTGTGGCCCAGAGACAGCGCGTTGGCGGCGGCTTCGGTCACCGCATCGTATGCAGCCTGAGACCCAAGACTGCCCCGACGGTCGTCACCGGGTAACACGAGCACGCGCGCACCCGGCGCGATCGCAGACGCGCTCGACTCGATCACCGTTGCTATTGCGAGAGGGCGATCCTCTTCGATCGCCAGACGGAGAGCTTCGGCAACGCCGGCCGCGTTGTCGGTGGGCTCTAGGAACACCTCGATTGCACCATTGCAACCCATTCCCCAGCCCCAGACAACCTCATCGTCGTCGGTGAGATCGAAGAATGCGAGACGTGGAAAGCCTTCGTCCAAGACTGATTGCGCGAGTTGCTCGACCTCGTCCTCCAGACATCCGCCGGAGAGATTCCCCACCACTTCGCCTGACTCAGAGACCAAGAGCCTGGCCCCCGGCCGGCGGTAAGTCGAGCCTCGAACCGAGACAATGGTGGCAAGCACCATCCGCTCGCCTCTTTCTCGTAATGAAGTTATTGCAGAGAGAACGTCGTTAGCCTCGCTCACGCTTATGCCCGGCTCCTGTGGGTGATCTGGTTGGACGCTAATCGGCTCCCATGTAGGGGTAGCGATAGTCGGTCGGAGGAACAAAGGTTTCCTTGATCGTGCGAGGGCTCACCCACCGGATGAGGTTCCACATCGAACCCGCTTTGTCGTTGGTACCCGATCTTCTCGCGCCCCCGAAGGGTTGCTGGCCCACCACAGCCCCGGTGGGCTTGTCGTTGACGTAGAAGTTGCCCGCTGCAAAACGCAGCCGGTCGCGCGCTTTGACGACCGCGGCCTTGTCGTTCGCGAACACGGCGCCCGTAAGCCCGTAGGGACTCGTCGAATCGACCAGATCGAGCGTTTCCTCGTACTCTTTCTCGGGATAGACGTACGCGGTGACGATCGGTCCGAACAGCTCTTCTGAGAGAAACCGCGAACCGGGATCTTCGGCTCGGATGACGGTTGGCGAGACGAAGTAGCCGGTGGCGTCGTCGGTCTTGCCTCCGGTCACGACTTCGGCGCCCGTGCCGGGCTTCGCTTTCTTGAGCGCGTCGGCGTGCTTGTTGAAGGCTCGGTCGTCGATGACGGCCCCCATGAAGTTCTCGAAGTCTGAAACATCGCCCATCTTGATCTCAGGAATCTCGTCGCTCAGGCGTTCAATTAGCGACGTCCACAGGTTGGACGGCACGTACACGCGCGACGCAGCCGAGCACTTCTGGCCTTGGTACTCGAACGAGCCCCGCACGATGGCGGTTGCGAGAGCATCGACGGATGCGCTGGTGTGCGCAATGATGAAGTCCTTGCCTCCGGTTTCGCCCACGATGCGCGGGAAGCTCTTGTAGCTGGAGATGTTTTCGCCGACCTTGCGCCACATCCAATCGAAAGTTGCAGTCGAGCCGGTGAAATTGATTCCGGCGAAATCGGGATGGGAGAGTGCAGTCTCACCGATCTCAGGACCGGCGCCGTGGACCATGTTGACGACTCCGTCGGGCAAGCCCGCCTCCTGTAGGAGCTTCATGAGGTAGTGGGCCGAATACGCCTGGGTTAGAGACGGCTTCCATACGACCGTGTTGCCCATGAGAGCGGGGCCCGTGGCGAGGTTGGCGGCGATGGACGTGAAGTTGAACGGAGAGACGGCGAGCACGAAGCCCTCGAGCGGCCGGTAGTCGATCTGATTCCAGATTCCCGGGGCCGAAACGGGCTGCTCTTCGTAGATGCGGCCCGCATACTGCACGTTGTAGCGCCAGAAGTCGATCAGCTCGCAGGCCGCGTCGATCT
>JACDBF010000423.1 GCA_013695055.1 Actinomycetota bacterium | reverse complement strand
TCGAACATGAAGGGGATGCGGATGAACCAGTTGGTCGCTCCCACCAGCTTCATAATCGAGATCTCCTCGCGCCGGGCGAATATCGCCAGCCGGATGGTGTTCGCAATCAGGCCGGCGGCGGCGACCATGAGAATCGCCGACATCCCGAGCGTCACCGCTCTCAGCAGAGTGTTGACCTGGACGAGCCTGCGGATTATCTCGCCGCCGAAGTTGACGTCGTCGATGCCCGGGGCCCCTTGGATGCGCGACGCGATCTCTTCGGCATCTGAAGCGTCCACGAGCTTGATTCGAAGTGACGCCGGCAAGCTGTTCTCATCCAGAGCCTCGTAGAACGACGGCTCGTTCTCATAGAGCTCCTTGAAATCGTTGAACGCCATCTCCTTGGAGACGTAAGTGAAGTCCTCAATCTCGGGCATGTTCGAGAGGTCGCTGCGCACGGTTGCAAGCTCACCTTCGGTGATGTCGTCTCGCAGGAAAGCGGACACCTCAACCTTCGCCTCCCAAGTCGAGGTGACATTCACGACGACCAGATGAAGTACCTGCGCCCCCCCGAGAAGAAGCAGGGAGATCGCTACTGTGGAGATTGCTGCCACGGTCATCAACAGGTTTCGGCGCAGATTGGTCGCAGTCTCCGACAAGAAATACCTGAGCTTCATGTCCCGACTCCGTAGATGCCGCGCGACTGATCACGGACAACGTGGCCACTGTCGAGCTCGATTACTCGCCGGCGCATCGAGTCGACGATGGCGTGATCGTGAGTGGCCATGACGACGGTGGTGCCGGTTCGATTGATACGGTCCAACAAACGCATGATCCCGACCGATGTGACCGGATCGAGGTTCCCGGTCGGCTCATCCGCAACCAGAATCAACGGACGATTGACGAACGCCCTGGCGATCGAGACGCGTTGTTGCTCTCCACCCGAGAGCTCATCGGGAAAGCGATCGAGCTTCTCGCCCAAACCCACCAGCTCGAGTATCTGCGGAACCTGCCGCTGCACGAGAGCCTTGGGCCGGCCGATGACCTCGAGGGCAAAAGCGACATTCTCAAAGACCGTCTTGTTCGGAAGCAGCTTGAAATCCTGGAAGATGCAACCAACGTTACGGCGAAGATAGGGAACACGCCACCGTGGAAGGCTCGCCAGATTCTTGCCGGCGACGTAGATATCGCCCTCCGTGGGCTCTTCCTCTTTGGTGAGTAGCTTCATGAACGTCGACTTGCCCGAGCCAGATGGGCCCACGATGAAAACGAACTCGCTCTTTTCGATGTTTATCGAGATGTCTCGCAGAGCGCAAATATCGCCCTTGTAACTCTTCTCGACTGCAACCGTTTTGATCATTTCGGCACTAGTCCCATATCAGTTTGATCGACCCCATGCTTGCATACGCTACCTACAGTAAGGCGGTTACGCGCTACCAGAGTGATGCCGGGCTGGAGCGAGGTCCTCGGGGCCCCAGCGAGGATGCCGGCGGGAGACCTTCTCTCACGCGCTCCGCGCACGATGCCAATACCTACCACAACTTGGGCGCCAGTCGAGCCCCACATCACGCCTCGTGGCCGTCCTCCGCCTGCCCGGTCTTGCGCCGCAACTCCGCCTCGATGAAGCGGCCGATGTCCCCATTCAACACCGCCTGCACGTTTCCGACCTCCACGCCGGTCCGGTGGTCCTTCACCATCTGATAGGGGTGCAGGACATAAGACCGAATCTGTGAGCCGAAGCCGATATCTCGCTTCTCTCCACGCAACGCGTCGAGCTCCGCTTCTCGTTCCTTTACGGCGCGCGCCAGCAGGCGCGACTTCAGTATGCGCATGGCGACCGCACGATTTTGCATCTGAGAGCGCTCGTTCTGACACGACACCACGAGGCCCGTCGGAAGATGCGTTAGACGCACGGCCGAATCCGTCACGTTGACGTGCTGGCCGCCTGCCCCGGAGGATCGATAAGTGTCCACGCGCAAATCATCGGGACTGATCTCGATGTCGATGTCGTCCTCAACTTCGGGAGTCGCGTCGACCGACGCAAAGGAGGTATGCCGCCTCTTGGCCGCATCGTAGGGAGACATCCGCACCAGCCGGTGCACTCCGCGTTCGGTAGACAACAAGCCATAGGCGTGCCTTCCGGTGACCGTCAGGGTTGCGCCCTTGATGCCCGCTTCCTCTCCCGGAGTCACTTCCACGAGCTCGGCCCGAAAGTTCCGCATCTCGGCCCAGCGGAGATACATGCGCAACAACATCTCGGTCCAGTCCTGGGAATCGGTTCCGCCCTCGCCGGCGTGCACCTCGAGGATCGCGGGATGATCGTCAAACTCGCCGCTCAACAGCGAGATGACTTCAAGCGACGAAAGCGCGGCCTCGATAGCGGTCATGTCGTTCGCTACCTCTTGACCCGTCGCTTCATCGTTCTCGCTTCGCGCCATCTCCCACAAGAGCTGCGCGTCCGCCATGCGCGCTTCAATGGCTTCATAGGGAGAGAGGTCGTCGGTTAGCCGCGCCATCGCGGCCATGAGCTTCTGTGCGGAAGTCGAATCGTCCCAGAGATCGGGGGCCGTCGAGTCTGTCCTCAGGACTTCGAGACGCGCTCGTTTGTCGTCGACGTCAAAGATAGCCCCTTATTTGCACCAGCTTGTCGTTCAATTCATCAAGTCTCGCCGACAGATCATCCATGCCGGCCAGATTAACCCCCGCACGACCTTCCGGCCTGAAAGAGGCTTCAAAGCGGCGGGGACTCGCTCACTACGATGCGCTCTCCTTCGGTCCTGTAGCACTTAACGACGAGGATGGTGGCGATCATCGCCGCGAGGGAGACTGCTCCCAGCAACATGAACAGCACGATCAGTTGCACTTGTGCGGCAAGCACGGGGCTGGCCCCGCCCAGCATCATCCCGACGAACGCGCCTGGGAGCGTCACCAATCCCACGTTCTTGGTCGCATCGATAGTTGGAATCAGCGAGTTGACGGTGGCGGTGCGTACGTACGGCGCCAACGCGACCTTCAAGCGAACGCCGAGGGCCAGACGGCTTTCGATGTCCGCGAGATTGCGGGTCAGCTCGTCTCTCATGCGCGCGCCGGCAAGCGAAGTAGCGGTCATCGTGTTGCCGATGAGAATGCCGGCGACTGGGATGACGACGCGCGGCTCGGGCTCGAAGATCCCCAGGGCGAACAGAACGACGAGCGCAAATCCCGAGGAAGCCGCGATCGAGACCCCGCTCACCCATATGGACCCGGGCACACTCACCAAGCGCCTTGTCGAAGTGAAAGTCGCGGCCACGAGCATCACGATCAGCAAGAGAGAAGTGAGCCCGAGGCTTGCAAACACCGCCCTGATGAGCACGGCGAGGATGAACAGTTGCACCATGGCGCGAGTCGCCGCAACCACCAGCTCTTTCTCGAGATGGAGCTTCCGGCGAAACGAGATCCCTATGGCGACGACCACTAGGAGTAGAGACAGGGCTATCGCGGTCAAGTCCGTGGCCATGCTCCCCAGGCCGCTTCGATTACATCCATGCTCCCCTCGCCGACGACCTCGCCGGCAGACAGGAGCAGCGCGCGCCGCGACAGCCGGCGCGCTTGGGCGAGGTCGTGGGTCACCAGAACAACGGTGAGACCGCTCGAGCCGAGTCGTGCGATCGTGGCCTCCACGACTCGGGATGCGTCCACGTCCAGTGCCGAGGTCGGCTCGTCCATGAGAAGCACCTGCGGGCGGCGGACCAAAGCGCGCGCGATGCACACCCGTTGAGCCTGGCCGACCGACAGCGCCGTGGCCGACCTGTCGAGGAACGACGCCGGCAGCCCCGCCGCCTCCAGCGCGCCCGCCAGTTCGTCATCGCTCGATTGCTCGAGGCCGTAGGCGAGGTTTGCTCTCACTCCCCCTTCGAAGACGACCGGCGTCTGGAAGATCATCCCCACCCGGCGCCTGAGGACCGTGGGATCGAGTGCTCGGATATCCGACCCCTCGAGGCGAACCGTGCCGCGCTCAGGCTGTTCAAGCCGGTTGAAGCAGCGAAGGAGGCTAGTCTTCCCGGCCCCCGATGGCCCCACGATGGCCGTTACGGCGCCTTGCTGGAAGCCGGCCGCCACGTCGTCGAGAACCGTCCTCCCGCCCCTCAACAACGAGATGTGATCGGCCGCGAGGATCGGGCCGGCGGGGTCAGGAGAGCCCGACGGCACCCGGCCGGCCATGACACTGTTTGTACTTCTTGCCGCTTCCGCACGGACACGGGGCGTTTCTCGGGACCTTGGCCGAGACGGCCTGCTGGATTTCGGCGTCGTCGTCCTGACCGGAAGTGGTCTGGTCCTCCTCGTCTGAACCCGACATGCCCGCCAGGGGTATCTGGCGGCGCTCCTGGCGCATACGGCTCGGCTCTGAGCGCCGTTGCTCTTCTTCGCTTACGGCCTCGACATGGAACATGTAGCGAGCAAAGTCTTCTTTGATGACGTCCTGCATGCTGAGGAACATGTCATAGCCCTCGCGCTGGTACTCAACCAGGGGATCACGCTGGCCCATCGCTCTCAGCCCGATGCCCTCTTGCAGGTAGTCCATCTCGTAGAGGTGTTCGCGCCAGCGGTTGTCGATGACGGCGAG
>JACDBF010000422.1 GCA_013695055.1 Actinomycetota bacterium | reverse complement strand
CGATTTCCAGTACATAGGAAGAGGATTCGAAGCATCTTGTAATTATCCTCCCCCCACCGCTATGCCGATGGAGCCGTATGTCGCTTAAGAAAAGAGTCCTTCTGGCTGCGCTGTTGGGCACGGCGCTGGTGGCCGCGCTCGGCCTGTATGTCGCCGTGCCGGTAAGCCGTGATCTCTCGAGCGTCCGCGCGCTTCTCACGAGATCGCCCGAACGTCTCAGCGGGCCGGCGTTGGAGGACGCCAGAGAACGATTGGTGCATGCGGATCAGAGGCTGAGCTCGCCCGCCGCCCTTGTCCTCGGCTTGGTGCCGGGAGTGAGACAGAACCTCCAAGCGGTGCGCGCGGTCACGACCGCCGCGCTTCCCGTTGTCGAAGCGGGCTCCGACTTGGGATCCGCGCTCCACTCGGCGGAACGCACGGGCCTGCTCGACGCCGGTGCTGTGAGGCTCGACACGCTCACGCGCCTGCGAGCGCCGGTCGACCGTCAGGCAGAGGCCTTGTCTGCGCTTCGTTCGCAAATACAGAGTCATCGCAACGGCTGGTTGCTGCCTTTCTTGTGGTCCGACTTCGACTCGCTGCTAGATCGGGTCACTTACTTGAGCCGGGGCGCGGACATTGCATCTCAGACACTGGAAATCGCCGGCCCCATGCTCGGAGTGAATGACGACCGTACCTATCTCGTGCTATTGCTCAACAATTCGGAGCTGCGCGGCGCCGGCGGCATACTCTCGGGAGTCGGAACCATCAGCGCCCGTTCGGGGAAGCTGTCGCTCGGGGACTTTTCCCATTACAAGGATCTCGGCGACGACCCTCCCTACCGCTCGGTTCCGGCGCCCGACGACTTCACTCGTCACTTCCAAAGATACAACGCCGACACCACCCGCTGGGTGGCCACGTCATCCTCGCCGGACATTCCCGACGTGGCGCTGGTCGCCCGCAACCTCTACGAGCTCGTCAGAGGCGTCAAAGCGGATGGGGTCATCGTCGCCGATCCTCGCGGCCTCGCTTCATTGCTCCCACGAAGCGCCAGGGTGACCGTTCCGACGACCGGTACGAAGCTTTCCGCCCGGCAGATACCCCCCTACGCGTACGCGCGCGAGTACCAGGAGCTGAGCGGCGGCCAAACCCGGCGCCGAGAAGCCCTGATCGATGTCGGAGACGAAGCTTTCCGCGAGCTCCTCGATCGGGGAGTGCCCGATCTCAGCATCTTGGAAAGGGCCGCCGGCGCTCTCGCCGGCGGTCATCTGCGGGTGCTATCCTTCCGGCCCGACGAGCGGCGGGTTCTGGAAGCCGCCGGCGTCACCGGCGAGCTAGGGCAACCGCCTTTCGATGGAGCACTTTCCACCGTTCAGAACTTCGGGGGAAACAAACTCGACTACTACGCGCGGCGTTCCATAATCCACCGCTGCGAGGTTGCAGGCGGGTCGGATACTCGCTGTGAGACGGCCGTTACGATCGACAACCGCACGCCCCTCGGCCTCACTGACTATCAGTACCAGTATCGACCCTTGGGACTCTTCAAGAACTTCGTAGAGGTCTACATTCCGGCTCGAGCCGAGCTTCAAGCCGTGGAAGTGGACGGGCGAGCCGCGCGGTTCTTCTCTTATCCCGAGGACGGGTATCGGGCTCTCGGCGTCTACCTGGAGATACCCCGGGGAAGCGCGACCACGATGAGCGTGGCGTACACGCTTCCGGCCGACTCCGGCGGCTACTCCCTCGCCATCACCCCCCAGGCTCTCAGCAACGATGCCCGTGTGAAGGTCCGGCTGAGCTTCCCGGAGGGATGGGTGGCGCGGGGGCCGGGAGGCTCCAGCCGTCAGTCTTACTCCTACGAGGGAACGCTGAACAGAATCCTACGCGTAGAGGCCGGTCCCGATGAAAGGACCGGCCTCCCGGCATTCTGGGAGAACGCCTCCCGTTTCCTCAGAGAACCGCTGTTCTAGGCCTCGACCCTGCGAGTGCGAGAAGCCCGGACTGCGAGCGTCCCGAGTCCTACCGCTCCGGCCCCGCCGAGTGCAAAGAGGACAAGGTCCGAGCCCGTAAAGGCAAGAGCGCCTGCGCCCGTCGTGGTCCCACGCTCTTGAAAGGCGGGAAGCACATCAGGATTGGAGCGATGGATCTGGTTAGGACCGATCGTCGGCGGATTCTCATCGGACCCCTGGGCTAGTGCCGGGCCCGCCAACGCCAACGCGCAAATCACCAACATAGAAACGAGGACAAGCTTCATCGTCCTCATAAAAGCGACCCCCTTCTGTCTGTTCTTCGGATCTCGTGCCCGCTTGCTTACCCTGCGCTTTGCGGGATAATCTTCCAGTTCCTGCAGTGGCTGAATATTACCTCGTGAACGGCGGCGCGGACAAGGACCGACCTTGCGAATCCCCCAATAAGGCTACTTTCCTGCTCATTCCGGGCGTCCCCCGCCTACGTATTTCTCCAGGGTGCCGAACGGCTTTCGCAAGTTGCCTAGTGCCGCCCGGAAAGGTTGCGCCTAGTCTGATGTCGGGCCACTTAACGAAACCGTCCGCCTACCCTTGAGTAACCGAAGCACCGGCCGGGTAAAAGACAGCCGAACGAGAGGGACCGTTAGCATCAAGTCTCGCCGCCTACGAGCAAAGAGGAACATACGTTGTCTTTGAGCCAGTTCGAAAGTCAAACTCAAACCGAGAGCTTCGACCTTCGCGAGTACCTCAATGTCCTGAAGGTTCGCAAGTGGTTGATCCTCGGGATAGCCGCGCTCGTCCTCGCGGCGGCACTCATCTTCTCGTTCACCCGGACGCCGGCGTATGAGTCCGAGGCTCAGGTGCTGCTCCGGCCCATCGCCCTGTTGACTACCGAGGCCAATCTCGAAGAAGTCCTCAACGTCAAGACCGAGACACTCATTGCCACCTCGCCCGAAGTCGCCCAGCTTGCAGCCGAGAGCCTGGGAGAGGAAGATGCCCTCGCTCTTCTCAAAGGCCTCGAGGTCACGGATGAGGCAGATACCGAGGTGCTTTCTTTCACATACTCGAACACCAACCGAAAGCAAGCCCAGGAACGAGCGCAGGCCTTCGCCGACGGCTACATCGAATACCGGCGCACCACGGCCCAAGAGCGCGTCGACAGTTATGCGAGCGCCATCCAGGAGAAGATCTCTGCTCTCCAAGCGCAGCTCGACGAGATAGAGCAAAGAATTGCCGGCGGCGAGGAGCTACAGAATCAGGCCGACACCCTTAACGCCCAGATCGGCTTCGAGCAGACAAAGCTTTTCGATCTCGCTTCGAACAGCTCGCTCGACGTAGGGACCGTGCTCTACGACGCCTATTACCCGGGCGCGCCGACGAGCCCCAACCACTCGCGGACCGGGGCTATCGCGCTAATCGTGGGCTTGGGCTTCGGGTTGGGTGCGGCTTTCGTGAGAGAACGTTTCGACGACCGCCTGGCGGGTCGCGCAGATCTCGAGACGCATGTGGGGGCGGCGGTGCTTGCGGTCGTGCCGAAAACCGCCGCGTGGCGGAAGGCCGGCGAAACCTATCTGGTAACCGAGGCGGATCCTCACTCGGTTACATCCGAAGCCTATCGCACGCTCAGAACCGGGCTTCTGTTCGCGGCGTCACAGCGCGAGATCAAGACCGTCATGGTGACCAGCGCCCATGCCGCCGAAGGCAAGACGGCGACTGCGGCCAACCTGGGCGTCGTGCTCGCCCAGGCCGGGAAGCGCGTCATCCTCGTATCCGCCGATCTTCGTAAGCCGCGACTCAACAACTTCTTCGGGCTGCGTTCGAGAAAGGGCCTCACGAACGTTCTCGCCGGTGAAGCCAAGGCAATCGAGGCGCTCGTGCCGGTCGGTGTCGCGGCGAGCAACCTCCGGCTACTTCCCAGTGGGCCGATCCCAGGAAACCCCGCCGAGCTATTGGGCTCGGACGCCATGGGCCGCTTGATGGCCGATCTAAGAGCCGCCGCCGACTTCGTGCTCATCGACGTCGCGCCGGTTCTGGCGGTTGCGGACGCGATGACGCTCGCGCCGATGGCGGATGCCACTCTGTTCATCGCCGATGCCTCCCAGGCCACCGGTACGGCCATCGAGCAGGCTCGCCAGCAGCTCGACCAAGTGAATGCCCGCCTCATCGGCGCCGTCCTCAATAACTACGACGCTTCTAAATCGGCGACCTACTCGTCGCAACCCTACGCGCATTACCGGCACACGGAGGACGAGCCGGTAGTGAAGCGGACGTTCAAGCGGCGCCCCAAAGCATCGCGAAACGCGTGACGAACACAGCAAATCAAAGTGTGCCCATCGCGGATTGAGAATGCTCCGCCGGTCAAGGTCCTCTACGTCACCGGTTGGGGACGGAGCGGAAGCACAATCATGGACAATATCTTGGGGGGAACCGAGGGGTTCTTCTCTGTGGGCGAGCTCAGCTACATCTGGGAGCGGGGGCTACTGGAAAGACGCCTGTGCGGTTGCGGCAAGCCTCTTCCCGAGTGCGAGATTTGGTCGGACGCCGTAGCCCTCAGTATGGGAGGCGTGCAACCCGGTACCGAGATCGTTCGGGAGCTCGTACGGATACAGCGGTCGAATGTGCGGGTGCGCAACACCTGGCGACTCCTGCGCCACGAGAGCCACACTCTGACCCCTTCGCTGCAGTCCTATGTGACATCGCATGGTCGTCTGTACCAAGCCATTGCCCAGGTGACCGGGGCGCAGGTCATAGTGGATTCAACCAAGCGTCCATCCGACGGCGCTCTCTTGCGCCTCATGCCTCAGGTCACTCCCTACTTCGTGCACCTGGTACGCGATCCGCGCGCCGTCGCATACTCGTGGCGCCGGCGCAAAGCGCAGCTAGATCGAGACCGGCCCGCCGAGATGGTTGCCCACGGCACGGTGGAGAGCACGCTCAATTGGACGGTCTGGAATCTCGCCGCCGAGGCAGTCGACCGGCGAAGTGGCGGGCGCTCTATCCTCGTGCGCTACGAAGACTTCGTCTCCAAGCCACGAGCGACTCTCGCACGGATGCTGGACTTGGTCGAAGAGCGACGCACCCTGCCCTTCGAGACAGAGCGTTCGGCGCACTTGACACCGAATCACACGGTATCGGGTAACCCCAGGCGCTTCTCTACGGGAACGGTCGAAGTACGCGCGGACGATGAATGGCTGTCCAACCAGCGGACAAGGGATCGCTTCATGGCGACCATTCTGGCGGCTCCCCTGCTTCGTCGCTACGGATATTCGCTGCGTCCCTCCAGTTCATGATCTGTTGCCGGCGCAACCGCGTTGTGCTGCACCCGAAGGGAGAACGCGTGCTGCATCATGAAGCTTGGGTCGTCCTTTGTAGCGCCACAAGGATCTCAAGCGCTCTGGCGAGAGAGGAACCTAAGAAGTGAGAGTCCTAATCGCTCACAGCTTCTACCGGCAGCCCGGTGGCGAAGATCGTTACGTCGATCAGCAAGCACAGCTCTTGCGCACGCGTCATGACTGCGAGGTCCTGGCGCGGCACAATCGCGACCTCCCGGCAGGCGCGGCCACGGCACGCCGCATGGCCTATTCATCAGGCGAGCGCGACAAGGTTCTCGAGGTCATCGATGGCTTCCGGCCGGACGTCATTCATCTGCACAACGCCTATCCGGCTTTGGGCCCGGCCGTGCACCTTGCGGCCGCCCGTCGAAAGGTGCCGCTGGTGATGACGGTGCACAATTTCCGACTGCGGTGTCCCAACGGTTACATGTTCACCGAAGGCGCTCCCTGCCGGCGCTGCGAGCGCGGCGCATACATCAACGCGGTCAAGCATCGCTGCTTTCCCGAGCGACCGCAAAGCATCTCGTACGCGACGGATCTGTGGATCCATCGCTTCATGCTCAGGCTGGATCGCCATGTCGATCTCTATCTGACGCCCAGCCGCTTCATGCACGACCGCATGCTCGAATGGGGCTTCCGGCAAGAGGCGGTCAGAGTCCTCCGAAACTTCACCGATTTCGAACCGGCGCAGCCGACCGCGGGCACTTATGGAATGTCGGTGGGGAGGCTGTCCGACGAGAAGGGGCTCGACATCCTCGTCCGGGCCCTCGCCGAGGCCGGTGATCCTCCGTTCATGATCGTCGGGGACGGGCCGGCGCGCTCGGAGCTCGAAGCCCTGGCGTCCCGGCTGTCGCTGAAACGACTGGAGTTTCTCGGTCGCGTGCAAATGGAGAGAGTGCTGAGCTTATTGCGAGAGGCGCGCTTTATCGCCATGCCGTCGGTATGGGATGAGAACGCTCCTCTTGCCGCGCTGGAGGCGATGGCACTCGGCCGGCCACTCCTGGTGTCCGATAGAGGCGGACTGCCGGAGCTGGTCCAAAACGGTGAAGGCGTAACCTGTCGCGCCTCCGACATCACCGGCACGGCGAGCGGTATCCGCCGTCTCATGGATGACGACGAGCTATGCCGCAGTTGCGGCGCAAGGGCCGGGGCGCGCGCCGCCCGGGAGTTCACCCCCGGCGTCCACCTGGAGGGCCTCGAGAACGCCTATCAGCTCGCGCTGGCGGGATCGTAGTTCGAAGGTGAGCGCCGGGCGTCCGTGCCCAACGCCACGCGGACGACATGCATAAATCAACGCCAACCTGGGTAACGCTTCGCAAGAGGTGTTAAAGCGGCGTCGGACGCGCGTACGCAGCAGTCGCAAAGCGGCGGGCGAAACGACCATATGCCCACAAAATCTCTATCCCTTATCCCGGGATAGGGGTAAAATCACGGGAGGGCAAGGTCGTTTCTACTGATCTTGTGGGAAGTGGGGGATCTGAGTATGCAGGCGGGACAAGTCATGGCAAGAATCGTTTTCAAGCACACTAGGTTGACCAGCTGGGTATCAGCGGTCGCCCTGATCGGCGCAATGCTGTCCGCGACGGGCCCGGCTCAAGCGGTGACGGGTGGAGTGGTCACCGAGGTGACCGATCCCGTGACCTCCGGATCGAGCGATCCCACCTATTACGGCAGCAACCACCGGATGATCGTCACGGATCAAGGGCGCGAGATCCTCGTGTTCGGCCACCACGCCACCGGCATCAAGCTCAAGTGGAAGCAGACGGGGGCTCTGGAGTGGGACGGATCGCTGCAGGTCCTCGAGGGTGAGGGTACCGGCGACTTTCCGGCGTCCATCGCCCTCACGGGTGCGGGGGGGAGCGAGGAAGCCTGGGTGGTCTATGGATACTACGGCTTCGGCAAGGTCAAGCCCATCCG
>JACDBF010000396.1 GCA_013695055.1 Actinomycetota bacterium | reverse complement strand
CGGTATGCGAGCGCGCCGACTTCCTCACCATCCATTTGCCGAGGACTCCCGAGACCTTGGGCATCATCGGAGAGCGCGAGCTCGCGGCTGCCAAACGGGGCATAAGAATAGTGAACACCGCACGCGGCGGATTGATCGACGAGCTCGCGCTCGCACGCGCGCTCAAGGACGGACGCGTGGCGGGGGCGGGCATTGACGTCTTCGAGAACGAGCCTGTGACCGAGCATCCACTCTTCGCGCTCGAGCAAGTGGTGGTGACTCCACATCTGGGGGCATCGACCGCAGAGGCTCAGGACAAGGCCGGCATGGCGATCGCGGAGCAAGTGCTGCTTGCCTTGAAAGGAGAGTTCGTTCCGTACGCGGTCAACGTGGAGGTCGGCCCCGACATACCCGAAGGGGTCCGCCCTTACCTGGCTTTGGCCGAGCGACTGGGGCGGGTGGCCGTTGCGCTGTCCGGGCCCGGAATAGAGCGGCTGCGGTTCGAGTACCACGGTGCGATGGCCGAACACGACACCCGGGCGCTCACTCTCGCCGGACTAAAGGGTGCCTTCACATCGGTCGTGCATGAGCCCGTCACGTTTGTGAACGCGCCCCTGCTGGCGCGCGAGCGCGGCATTTCAGTGGAGGAAAGCAAGTCGGCGCAATCGCTCGACTACGTGAACCTTATCGAGATCCATGCCGCGTGCAGTGCCGATACCGTGTCGGTCGCCGGCGTGCTGGTCGGGAAGCGTGATGATGAGCGGCTGGTGCGGGTGTACGGCTACGAGCTGGACATGGCGTTCTCGCCGATAATGGTGTTCTTCCGCTACGTGGATAGGCCGGGCATCATCGGCATCGTCGGCAGCCTCTTGGGCGAAGCCGGCGTGAATATCGCCGGCATGCAGGTGGCCCGCCGCACAGAGGGAGGCGAAGCGCTCATGGGTATGGCGGTCGATTCCCCCATACCGGATGAGGTTCTGAGAGTCATCGTGGATCGAGCACAGATGCGCGACGCTCGTTTGATAGTCGTCGAGCAAGAAGGTAAGTGAGGAGACGAGGTGCCTATAACCCCGGTCGACAAGGTGTGGTTCAACGGAACGCAAGTGGATTGGGACAAGGCGAACGTCCATGTGCTCACTCATGCGCTGCACTACGGCACGGGCGTCTTCAAGGGCATGCGGTGCTACGAGACGCCCCGGGGACCCGCCGTCTTTCGACTGAAGGCACACCTCGAGCGCATGGTCCGCTCGGCCAAGATCTTCCTGATGGAGATCCCCTATTCGGTCGACGAGATGATCGACGCCACGATCGAGCTCATCAGGAGCAACGAGCTCGAGTCCTGTTATGTGCGCCCCCTTGCCTTTCGCGGTTATGGCGAGATGGGCGTCAACCCCGAGCACAATCCCGTCGACGTGTGTATTGCGGTGTGGCCGTGGGGCGCCTACCTTGGCGACGACGCGCTGAAGCACGGAGTGCGGATGACGATCTCATCGTGGCGCAGACACGATCCCAACATCATTCCTCCGCAAGCGAAGGTCACGGGCGGCTACGTCAATTCGTCGATGGCAAAGCTCGAAGCGGTGCGCTCAGGCTTCGATGAAGCGATCATGCTCAACTCCCAGGGTTACATCTCCGAGGCCACAGGCGAGAACCTGTTCGTCGTCAAGGACGGCGAGATCCTGACGCCCCCCCTTGCTGCGGGCCCACTGCCGGGGATCACGCGCGCGTCGGTCATGACGATTGCGGCCGATCTCGGCATGCCGGTCTTCGAAAGACTCATGTCTCGGGCCGATCTCTACGTCGCGGAGGAGGTCTTCTGCTCCGGGACTGCGGCCGAGGTCACTCCGGTCCGCGAGATCGACGGGCGCATGCTGGGAGAGCCGGGGCCCATCACCCAGACGATCCAGCAGGCCTACTTTGCGATAGTCAAAGGCCAGGACGACAAGTACATCGACTGGCTGCACTTCGTGCGGGCCTAAAAGGCTGCCCGATAACGAGTCGGGACGGGCTCGGCTATCGACATGGGGAACATACGTTCGATATAGTATGTACTTACAAGGGCCGCGCTCCCGGAGAGCCGTGAGGTAATGGCATGGACATCCGGGAATCCCTCGACAACGACATCGATCCTCTGGAAAGCTTTGACTTGGCGCGCGCCTCGGTGGCGGCGGGCCAGCGTCGTCTGCTTTCGGCCATCGCGAAGTGCGAGCGCGCCGGGGTGTGGCGCACCGATGGCTGTCGTGACATGGCCCAATGGCTGTCTGGTCGCATGGGGATCTCCAACTGGGCGGCGCGCCGCTGGGCCGCGGCGGCCCACTCGCTCGAGCGGCTGCCCCTTATCTCGGCTGCAATGGAGGCCGGCAGTGTGAGCGTCGACAAGGTCTTGGAGCTGTGCCGCTTCGCGACTCTTGAGAGCGAGCAAGAGCTCGTCGGCTGGGCGCAAAGGGTGTCGCCTGCGACGGTCAGACGCAGGGCCGATGTCGCCACGGGGCAGGACATACAAGATGTCAAAGAGGCAGACAGGGCCCGCTTTGTGCGCGGCTGATGGTACGAGGACGGGCTCAATTACGGCCTCGAGGGCTGCTTTACGGCCGATCAAGGAGTGGTCATCCAAAAGGCCCTTGCGCGCCTGTCAGACCGGGTCCCAGAGGGTCCCGAAGATCTCGTATACGAAAACGGGAGCCCGGTCTGCTACGAGGCCCGCATGGAGAGACGAGGGGCCGATGCGCTCTTCATTGATGGCGTCGCAAGAGATCGCCCAAGACAAAGACCCCGATAGGGCGACGGTGGTCGTCCACGCGCCCTTAGATGCTTTATCGGGCGGCGATAGAGGCTGTGCCATCGAGCGCGGGCCGGTCATCCATCCCGAGGTGGCGGCGCGGCTGTCCTGCGATGCCCGCCTTCAGGTCGTGCTTCACGACCGTAAAGGCGATCCCCTTGGGATCGGATGGGCGGGGCGCAATCCTCCGCCGTGGCTCATGAGGGCGCTCAGGCATCGTGATGAACGCTGCACCTTTCCAGGCTGTGACTTGAGGCGCTTTACCCACGCTCATCACATCACCAAGTGGCCTTTGGGCCCGACGACGCTTCGAAACCTCGTGCTGGTGTGTCCGTTTCACCACAAGCTCGTCCACGAGCACCACTGGAGAGTTGAGCTATCGAAAGCCGGGGCCGCGACTTGGTTCCGCCCCAACGGCCGGCGCTTTGATCCGTCCGCAGCCCGCCTGCAGGGACGCCTCGATCGAGCGCCCCCGAGCGCACGGGTTAGATATCCAACCCCTACGCATTCGACGCCGAAACGGGTGCATCAAGGTCACCTTCGACGGATCCCTTGACTCGAGCGTCAAGCTCTACGGGAGCAACAACCTCAAATGCCAACCGTCTCGACGGCAACCTCACCCTGAAGATCACGTCGGGCGCCGGCAATGCGACTCCGGCCGACTGCAGCGCGTTCACCACGACGGAGACGGCAGGAAACGTCTACTCGAGCTCCCTTGCGAGCTTCATGTCGGCGCGCAATGCCTACTCGAACGGCGTTGTG
>JACDBF010000389.1 GCA_013695055.1 Actinomycetota bacterium | reverse complement strand
TGGCTATGTCAGACGCGGCGAGCGTATGCGGAACTATCTCCGAATAGACGTGACATTCGCGCACGCGCCGGGCTATGAGCTGCGCATATTGCGCGCCGTAGTCGACGACCAGAACGGTCTCCATGCGTCAGATTACCGCGAGCGAGTCGGCGAAGACCGGGGTTTGCGCGCCTCCACCAGCATGCTCAGCTCATCCGCGTCGGTTATCGCGCCCTTGTCCTCGAGCCCCGCGCTGCGGCACATGCGCCGCAGCTTGCCCGTAAGGTCATCCGACACCTCGAGCAGCAGCCATCCGCCCGGCTTGAGCCACTCGGGGGCCTCTTCGATAGCGCGCCGCATGAGAGTCAAACCATCGTCCGTCTCGTCGCTCAACGTATAGACCGGCTCGTGCTCACGAACCTCGGCCGGGAGATCGCCGATCTCGTCGAAGGGCACATAGGGCACGTGGCCGGTAATGACATCGACTCCTGCGCGCAATCGATCTGGCAACGAGCCGTACATATCTCCGTTCTTGAACGTCACATTCCCGATTGCGAGAGAGCGCGCGTTCGCGCGTGCCTGAGCGAGACCTTCGTCGGAGATGTCGGTCCCCCAAACTTCTGCCTCAGGAAGCTCGTCCCCCAGCGCAAGGGCGATCGGTCCCGCGCCGCTGCAGACATCGACCACCACGGGAGCCCGCCGGCCTCGGAGCCTCTTGAGAGCGCGCGTCACGGTGAGCTCGGACGAAGGACGCGGCACGAAAGCGCCCGGTCGCACCTTCAAATCGAGGCCGTAGAACTCGATTCTGCCGGTGATAAGAGGAAAGGGCTCTCCTCCGGCGCGCCTCGTGATGAAAGAGAGAAACCGTTCACGCACCGCTCGCGGGGGCTCGTAGCCGAAGTCGAGATCGTCCGGGTCATCGACTCTAAGAGACAGCGCCAGCAGCTCTTCGGACTCACGCCGGCAATCGTGATCTTCGAATATGTGAGATGAATCGGCGAGCACGCGCTCGCCCAAGGTCGCTAGTTGTTCAACGGTTCTGGCTTCGCTCAAGCTCCGCCCTTCTAGTGGTTGGGATGAAGGGAGCGAATGGTATCGCTACGCGCTCAGGGGCCCCGGGAAGAGAGGTCGTGCTCAGGTGACCTCGGTGAGCTCGGCCTCTTCCTCGGTAGGCACCTCGATGGTCGGCTTCTCGAGCTCGGTCGACAGCACGATGGTCGTGCGAGTGCGTGCAACACCATGTATCGACCGGACCCTCCTGAGGAGCTTCTCGAGCTCGCCACTCGTGGAGGTGCGAATCTTGACCAGATAGCAGTCCTGTCCGGCGATGCGGTGAAACTCGAGCACGTCGGGCTCTTCGCAGATGCGGGCCACGATCGGATCGTCGATGGCGAACTCGTTGCCCTCGGAAACCGTGATCATGCAGAACGCGCCGTACGGCCGGTTCATCAGGTCGTGGTTCAGCACCGCGGTGTAGCCCTCGATGATTCCGCGCTGCTCGAGCTTGCGCACCCGCTCGTGCACCGCCGGCCCCGACAGCCCTACCGCCTTGGCTATGGCGGAGTGGGCCATCCGGCCGTCTTGCCTCAGCAGGCTGAGGATCCGGTGGTCGATACGGTCGAGACCGGTAGCCAAGCGGCTACCGGTCTCTCCGTACAGACCCGCGGGTGCCTCGACGAGGTCGGGGGATGACCTGAACCGTCGAGAGCGTCGGGTCGAGCCTGTAGATCACCCAGCTAGTCATGTCTTTGCTCCTTTACCGCTTTGCGATTGAGTCGTCTGTTCAGGGACGACGGTGTGTCGCCCAGTCGTTGCCGTCGGTCGAGTCCGCTCCGAAGAGCAGCACGAGCACATCGACGGCCACTATCGCGATGAGCAGCAGTGCCCAGATCATCGTCTGCCCCGCCTGCTCAGAGCGAAGAATATAAAGCCCATGCGCATAGCTACCACCTACTTCCTAATCCATACGTCGCGTTGACCTCCACATTGTAGCGGATGCAACGAAGCGTGTCAAACAGAATCCTAGGCCGGAAACTCGACTTGCCATTGTTTGCCTGCCTCTCTACGGCTCTGGCCTAGAAATTCAAGGTCCCAGATGCCAAATGCGATCATACTCCAAGGAGGCGCTTCACAGGCGATGACAAAGAGTGGCTCTCAGGCCCCCATGCCCAGGCGCTGGGCTTGCTGCAGGGCCTTGCCCTCGGTCTGGAGGGCGGGGGCGACCATGACATCGGCCTTCTGAAACTCCTTGATGTTGGCGTAGCCACAGGTCGCCAGGCACGTCTTGAGCGCTCCGAAGAGGTTCACTCGTCCGTCGTTGTGACTCGCCGGCCCCACGAGGATCTCCTCGAGCGAGCCGATCGTGGCGGTCTTGACGCGCGCCCCTCGGGGCAGGGTGGGATGGAAGGTCGCCATCCCCCAGTGGTGCCCGCGGCCCGGGGCCTCGGTGGCGGCGGCCAGCGGGGAACCGATCATGACGGCGTCGGCGCCGCAGGCGATCGCCTTGGCGATGTCGCCGCCCGTCCGCATCCCCCCGTCGGCGACCACGTGGCAATAGCGGCCGGTCTCGTCGAGGTGACGGATGCGCGCGCCGGCCGCGTCGGCGATGGCCGTGGCCTGGGGAACCCCGAGGCCTAGGACTCCCCGGGTCGTGCAGGCAGCCCCGGGCCCGACGCCGACGAGAACCGCCACTGCGCCCGTGCGCATGAGGTGTAGAGCGGTCGAGTAGGACGCGCAGCCCCCGACGATCACCGGCAGGGGATAAGTGGAGATGAAGCGTTTGAGATTCAGCGGCTCGGTGCTGCTCGACACGTGCTCGGCGGAAACGACGGTGCCCTGGATCACGAGGATGTCGAGCTCGGCCTCGAGGGCGATCTTGTGGTAGCGCTCCACCCGCTGTGGAGTCAGCGACGCCGCGATGGTGACGCCTGCATCCTTGACCTCTCTTATGCGCGCGTGGATGAGCTCCTCTTTGATGGGCTCCCGATACATCTCCTGAAGCCGCGCGGTCGCCGACTCATCGTCCAGCGCGGCTATCTCGGCGAGCATCGAGTCCGCATCCTCATAGCGGGTTTGCAGACCCTCGAGGTTCAAGACCGCCAGCCCGCCGAGGCGCCCGATCGTGCGCGCCGACTCCGGCGACACGACGCCATCCATGGCCGAGGCCATGAGCGGGAGGTCGAACTTGAAGGCGTCGAGCTCCCACGAGACGTCGACATCGTCCGGGTCGCGCGTCCGGCGGGAGGGGACGACCGCGATGTCGTCGAGCCCATAGGCTCTGCGACCGGACTTGCCGATGCCGATCTCGATCTCCACCGCTTTTGCTCCTCCTTTGAAGACTCTTGCTTAGTGATCCCGATCCAAGCGGACGAGGCGCCCGGCAAGCTCATCTTCGAGCAGCTTGACGTCGGCATCCACCATCAAGCGAACCAGATCTTCGAACGATGTCTCAGGTTCCCATCCAAGCACCTCTTTTGCCTTGGAAGCGTCTCCCCGTAGATAGTCGACCTCCGAGGGCCGGTAATAGCGGGGATCCACGTGCGTGTGGCGCTCCCAGTCGAGGCCCGCGTGATCGAAGGCGAGCTCGGCGAACTCCTTGACCG
>JACDBF010000353.1 GCA_013695055.1 Actinomycetota bacterium | reverse complement strand
CACGAAGACCCCGTCGGCGCCGAGCTGCATCATCATCGCTGCGTCCGCGGGCGTGGCGATGCCCCCGGCGGTGAACAGCACGACCGGGAACGTTCCGGTATCCGCTATCGCGCGCACGAGGTCGTAGGGGGCCCTGAGATCTCTTGCGGCCGCCATCAGCTCTTCGGCCGCCATCGTGTGAAGCCTCTTGATCTCCGAGGTGATGGCTCGCATGTGCCGGGTCGCCTCGACGACATTGCCGGTACCGGCTTCGCCCTTGGAGCGGATCATCGCCGCTCCCTCACCGAGTCGCCGAAGCGCTTCGCCCAGATTGGTTGCGCCGCAGACGAACGGAACGTCGAAGTCCCATTTGTTCACGTGGTTGGCTTCGTCGGCCGGACTGAGAACCTCCGACTCGTCGATGTAATCGACTCCGAGCGACTGCAGCACCTGAGCCTCGACGAAGTGGCCTATGCGGCACTTGGCCATGACCGGAATGCTCACGGCGTCGACGATCTCCGCGATCCGGTCGGGATCGGCCATGCGGGCGATCCCGCCCTCGGCTCGGATGTCCGCAGGAACCCTTTCGAGGGCCATCACGGCGACCGCCCCCGCGCCCTCTGCGATGGTCGCTTGCTCCTTGGAGGTGACGTCCATGATGACGCCCCCCTTGAGCATCTCGGCGAGCCCGCGCTTCACGCGCACGCCGCCTGTCTCTCTCGTCACCTCGGCCATGGCGCTCTCCCATGTGAGTCCATTCGGGTGTGTCGCGGCGCCCTCAGAAAGGCGCTGTGACCTGCGAACTTCGAGTCCCTATGGTAACAGCCCGAGGTGTCTCCCAAAAGTCCGGGCCGGGTCACTCGAGGGCGAAAGATCCTTTGACGTCGCCCTCCTTAGAGGGAATGAGCTCGATCCAGATCGACCCGCGCGCGAACGGAAAGGGATCGCCGGATCTCGTCCTGAAAACCGGGGCGGTGCCCTCTTTGGTGATCTTCCAGGTTCCCTTGATCGCATGGCCGTCGCGCAGCAGCACCGCCTTGCCCGTGCCTTTCAAGAGGATGTCCGGCGAGGGATTGCCCGCCGGATCGACGATCTTCTCGGAGTTGTCGACCTTCACTTGCTGGATGACCAGATTGGCCACCTCGATCTGGTCACCGCCGCTGGTCACGAACGCCTCGCCGGCCTCGAAACGCCGCCACGCACCGCCTCCCCACTTGTATTCGATGGTGTTGCCGTCGGTGAAGTTGAGGCTCACGGACCGAACCTCGGGAGCGTCCCCGGGGACATCTCCAAAGGTAAAGATGTCGCCGTCGGGAGATTCGACCTTGTCGGGGGCCTGGGACCGTATCTCCCCGCTGTCGGCGTAGAGGCTGTGAATGTCGGTGGAGCCCTCGGGAACTCTGAAGAAGGCGTCGCCGGCGTTGAGCTCGTTCAAGGAAACGATGTCTCGCTTGGTGAGCTCCTTGTCGACGATCGAGTTGGAGCCCGAATACGCCAGCACCGAGGTAAACGGCAACGCAAGCTTGGGATCGTCGAAGCGGGCGCTTCTCACAGGGCCCGCTTTGGCGCTGTCTCCGCAGTGGAAGAGCGCCAAGAAGCGGGTGATACCGCCCTCGACGATCTCTTCGTAGACGACATCGGCGTCTTGGAGACCGCTCTGAGGCCGGGCTTCGGGAGAGTTCTCGATCTTGAGAGCGATGGCGGGCCGGTCGATCTTGGCGTCGGGCGCGGCGCGTCCGTTTATGCACGAGGCCGGCGTCGCGTCGGCGCCCGACTGGGCCTCGCCGCCGGCAGCCGCGGGGCCTTCCGCCGGACCGTTGTCTCCGCTGCACGCGCCGAGCAGCAGCAACAGGGCACAGGCCCCGCCCATGCACTTTCCTCGAATGCTCTCAGTTCGCATAGTCGAATGATCCCTTCACATCACCCTTATCGCTCGGAACCAAATGGACCCAGATTGAGCCCGGGGCGAAGATCATCGGATCGCCCGCCTTGGTCTCGAACGAGACGCCTTCATCGAGGCTGTCTCTGCTCCAGCGCCCCTCGATCGCCCGGCCGTCGCGAAGCAACACCGCCCGGCCGGACCCCGTTTCGTTCGCGATCTCGACCGAGGGGTTCCCTGCGACATCGGTGATGGTCTCGGAGAGGTTGACCTCGTGCTCCTCGATCAAGACGTTGTCGACGGCGATCTGATCGCCGGCTTCGTCCATGAAGGGACTACCGCCCTGTGACCTAAGCCACCCGCCCTTCGCGAACTGGTACTGGATGATGCTTGCCCCGGAGAAATTGATCTCGACGGACGCCGCCTTCTTGGACGCTCCATCGAGGTCTCCAAAGAGGAACTGCTCGTCGGAGGGCGCGTCCTCGAACTGCTTCGCCCCCACCTTGCGAACCAAGGCCGTATCGGCATAGAGCGTGTGCTCTGCCGGTAGCCCCACTCGCTCCACCCGGCGCATCGCCTCGCCCGCATCCGCCTCGGTCACCGAGACGACCTCGGCTTTCTCGAGCGCATCGAGCACCGGGGCGTTCGCGCCCGAGAAGGCGAGGATGCGTGTGGCGGGGAGCATTATGGCGGGGTCGACTATCCGGGCGCTGCGGACCGGCCCCACCTTGTCCGAGTCGACACAATGATAAAGGGCCATGAAGCGAGTGACGCCGCCTTCGACGACTTCCTCGTAGACGATCTCGGCGTCTTCGAGCCCCGACAGCGGATAGGCGATGGCCGCGTTCTCAACCTTGACCGCCACCGCCGGCCGGTCCAGAAGGGCCTCGCTCTCGGGCTTCTCGCCGCTGAGCGGGCAGGTGGCGGCCTTGAACACCCGGCCGAGACCGGGTATGTCCTCGGCCCCGCCGCGCAGCACGAAAAACGAGCCGACGGCGAGGAGCGCGACGGCTCCTCCGATGGCTGCGATCTTCGCTGTGGTGGTCACGCTGAGACACCTCCTTGCGCGCGTGGGGGGGTCCTGTTGGACGCCGCCGCCTCGAACCGGTTGCGGCGTTCGGCCGGCCCCCGCTGCCCGGTCGCCGTCTGCGGTCGCGAAAAAGCGCCGTCCACCGGCGCCGCGGGACGCTATCACGGCCCTTGGCCCCAGCGGCGGCTTTCAGGAGCCGCCTCAGAGGTTCGAGAGCGCCCCGACTCGCTCGTCTGCAGAGGCGTCGCCCGGCCCGGCGGGCACGATCTCGAAGTGCCGCATCCGGCCCCGTGCGGGCTCGATTCGGGCGATGGCCGAGGCGAGGCCGGGCGGATAGCGAGTGAGGGCCACGGCTCGAAGATCATCGTCGATCTGATCCCGGGCTTGCACCGGGCCGGACAGAGGCCCCAACGCCGCCGCCAGCCGAACGGGCCACGCTCCGCGCCCGCACTGGCGAGTCAGCAGAAGGGCGAGCGCGGCCTCCAGCTCGATGCGCGCGAAGGAACCGAGAAGGCCTTCGGACACGGCCACCCAGGGCCGATCTCGGGGCCCGCACCCAAGGGCCCGCACCCGGGGGCCGGGGATCACCCACAGCTCGACCCCCCGCGCGCCCAGGTCCCCGGCGAGCCCCACGGCGACGTTCCTCAATCGGGGCTCGGAAGAAGGCGCCAGACGGCGAGCGGCAACGGCCCGGAAGGCGAGGCGGTCCTGGACGCTCACCCAGGCAGCGAGGGCGGTTAAGCAGACGATCGCAGTCGCGATTCCGGAGGGCCAGCCCCACGCCGCGCCCGCGAGCGTTCCCAGAATCGCCGCCGGCAGGACAGCCGCGAGGCCGATGACCAGCCATCCTCGCGGGGCGAAACCACGCGGGCCGGGAGCCCCCCAGGAGGGATCGAAGGCTCCGGGGCCGGCCTCGGTCGATCTGCTCATGCGTTGCCCGAGGCCAGCCGGCGGTGGCGTGCGGCCTCGTAGGCGTCTTCGACCCCGGCGGCCAGCCGGTTCCAATCGAAATGGGTGGCCACGCTCCGGCCCCCGACCACGAGCCGGCGCGCCAGCGCACGATGGGTCAAGAGCAAGCGGAGGGCTTCGGCGAGCTTCTCGGGATCTCCCGGGGGGACGAAGCGGGCCGCATCCGAGGCCACCGAGCGAAAGGCGGCGAGGTCGGAGCAAACCACAGGCACGCCGGCCGCCATGGCTTCGATGAGCACGATCCCGAAGGATTCGCCCCCCAGCCCGGGGGCGCAGTAGAGATCGGCCGCCCTGTAGACGCCCGGCTTGGCGCTCTCGGCCACC
>JACDBF010000332.1 GCA_013695055.1 Actinomycetota bacterium | reverse complement strand
GCTGGTCGGAGGCTTACCGACGCTATTCCTGGACCGAGGATCTCTCTGAGAAGCTCTTCAAGCGTTCCAACTGGTCCCAGTAATGAGCGATTCGTTCCATACCGACCGGCGTCAGCGCGACATTCGTGTTGGGCTTCTTGAGCACGAACCTCTTCTCGATCTTCACCAGCCCGGCCCCCTCCAACTTCGAGCTATAGGTGGACTCGGGAGCGCCCACCCAAGAGGCCGTCCACTCCCTCCATTCGGAGACCTGATCGGGTATCGCCCGATAGAGATGGAAGTCGTTGAGATCAGATTCGATGTGAAAGTTAGGCGAGCAGGCGGAATTGTCGACCACGAGCCTGGTCGGATCGATGTCCTTGACCCAATGGAATGTCTCGGCGAGCCAGCGGCGATGTTGTTCGCCTCCCGGCAAGTCCATGCCCCAGCCCTCGTTGATGATCGTCCAGATGACCACGGACGGATGATTGAAGTCTCGCCTGATCAAGCCGGCCATCGTCTCCCGCCCTCGTCTGCGGGCGTCTTCGGTCAGCGTCTTCCAATTGGGGAGCTCCGCCCACACGAGGATGCCGAGGCGGTCCGCCCACTGGAGGTAACGGGGGTCGGGCACTTTGATGTGGCAGCGGAGGCAGTTGAGCCCAAGCTCTTTGGCGCGCAGCACCTGCTCCCGCAAGAGGTCGCCTGAAGGCGGTGTGTAGATGGTCGAGTGGTAGTAGTCCTGATCCAAGGCGCCGCGAAGGTAGATGGGTTGGCCGTTCAAGACGATGTGACCATCGCGCGTTTCGATGCTCCGGTACCCAGTGATCGGACCAACGGTCCGTGACTCTCCCGCCGCGCTGCAACGAGGCCTCGAGCCGGTAGAGGGAAGGACTGTCGGTGCTCCAGAGCTCCACTTTGCCTTCGGTGCTCAACTCTGTTTGGTGAAATGTGGCGTCCGGATCGAGCGGATGAGCGCGCGACTCCCAGGTCGTGTGGCCGTCGGGAGAGACGACCCTATAAATGACCTCGTCTCCTGCCGCGGCGGATTCGTTCAGCGTGGTCGACACGCGGACGCGCGATGAGCGCGCGTCCGCGTCTATCCCGATGTGAGATACAAACAGCGAATCGGAGGCCTCTAGCCACACGCTTTGCCACACTCCTCCAATGGGCCCGTACCAACTCTGCTTGCCATGCGGGATCTCGTCGAACGGGATAGGAGCGTCGTCTCCAGGGCCGACATCGAGCACGCACAGCGTGACAATGCTGGCCTCGCCGTACGCGACCAGGCGTCCGACGTCGAGGTCGAAGGGCAGATATCCGCCCTCGTGGCGCCCAGCCTCCCGGCCGTTGATCCACACGGTGCAGAAGTAGTCGACGGCGCCGAATCGAAGGCGCAAGGCTCGTCCTCGCCACGACGCGGGAACGACCAGGCGGCGCTCGTACCACGCGACCCCCGAGAACATCCGTAAGTCCTCGAACTGCGCCTGCCATACGCCCGGCACCTCGATCCTGCGAGGCTCGCCCAAGGCCGCCGTTCGTTCCCTTGCCGAAACGAAGCGCGGCCGCAGGGGCTCGCCGGTCATGCGCCGGGCCTTCTCCGGCCAAAACTCCCAGGTGCCGTCCAGTCCGAGGCTCGAGCGCATCACAAGGCGTGTGAGCATACGCAAACAACTGGAGGGAGAGTCGAAACGACGAAGAAGAGCGAGGGTTATGACGGCTGAGGAGCACCGGGCACTGATAGGGAGGTTGCGAGACGCGGCTCCCGCGGAGTCGGATCGCTCCTATCGCGCGCCCGGACGAGCCAATCTCATCGGCGAACACACCGATTACAACGGGGGTTTTGTGCTCCCGGTGGCTCTCGATATCGCCACCTACGTAGTGGGCCGCGCCGCCGACCACATTGCGCTCGAGTCGTTGGATGAGCCGGGACGGGTGGAGGTCGATATCGACGATGCGAAAGCCTCGGGCGATGGCTGGGGGCGCTACGTTGCGGCCGTCGTTAAGGCGCTGCGAGACGACGGCGCTCCGATACACGGTTTCGAAGGAGTTGTCGGCTCCGAGGTGCCGGTCGGATCGGGCCTGTCATCGTCCGCGGCCCTCGAGGTCGCGCTCGTCTGGGCACTGAGCAGCCAGGAGCTCGATGCGACGCGCATTGCGCGCATCTGTCAACGTGGAGAACGTTTACGTGGGCGTGCAGTCCGGGATCATGGATCAGCTCGCCTCGGCCGGAGGGCGCGCCGGGCACGCGCTGCTGATCGACTGCGAAACTGACAGCATTGAAGTCGTGCGAGTTCCGGATGAGGTTCGCATCGTAGTCATGGATTCGGGAGTTCGACGCGGCCTCACCGACAGCGCCTACAACGAAAGGAGATCTCAATGTAAGGCTGCTGCGGCGGCTCTCGGAGTTCCGTCGCTTCGCCACGCTTCCGAGGCGGATCTCGAGCGCCTCGACGGCACGGTCGACGAGGTCGTGCATCGAAGGGCGAGGCATGTCGTGACCGAGAACGACCGCGTGCTCGATGCCGCCCATGCGCTGAAGAAGGGGGACCTCGAGAGCATGTGTTCGCTGTTCAACGCGTCGCACGCCAGCCTGGCCACGGACTACGAGGTCTCCATACCCGAGCTCGACGCCTTGGTGCGGCTGGCCGTCGGGACGCCGGGCGTCGTTGCAGCTCGTCTAACCGGCGCAGGTTTCGGCGGGTGCACCGTCAACCTCGTTCGCTCGGGCGATGCGGAAGCTGCGGCCGCATCGATTGCCCGGCGCTACCAGCAGGAGATGGGAAGAGAGGCGCGCTACTGGGTGTCGCGACCTGCCAACGGCGCCGGCGAGATGACGCTGTGAGGCGGAGCCCAGTGGTTGACACCGCAGGCGTGACGAAGGACATTTGGGCTATCGACACCATCCGGGACGCCACCAGCCACGAGCCGGCCGGCTCGCCGTCCATCGCCGGCGCGGCGGCCTCGTTCGTGCGCGCCCAACGCGCCGGGCGGGATCTGTCTCCCCACACGATCGCTGCCTACGCGAGCGACCTCCAGCAGTTCAGCACGTGGGCCTCCCGCGGTGGCATCGACTCCCTCGGGGATCTCGATCGCAAGGTGCTGCGCCGATACCTCGGATATCTTGGCCAGCGCGGCTACGCGCGCCGGACGCTCGCCCGCAAGGTCAGCGTCGTGAGGTCCATGCTGAGGTGGGCCATGCATCAGGGGCTGGTGGCAGTCAACGTGGCCGAGGAGCTCGCGGTGCCTCGGCTCGACAAACCTCTCCCCAGGGTATTGAGGGCCGACGAGGCAAGCGCGCTGTGCGAGCTGCCCCCGGACGACGACCCCGCCGGGATCCGGGATCGGGCAATCCTCGAGCTGCTCTACGGGTCGGGGCTGCGCGTGGCAGAGCTGTGCGGGCTGGATGTGACAGAGCTCGATCTCGAGGCCGGTTCCGTCGTGGTCATGGGAAAGGGGCGCAAAGAGAGGAAGGTGCCCGTCGGCGAGCCGGCACAAGAAGCCCTCAGGCGCTACCTCTTAGGCTCCCGGGGCTCGTTTCTAGCCCTCGCGGTCCACCCCCCCGAGCCCCGGGCCCTGCTTCTCAACGCCCGGGGCGGCCGCCTCGGCACTCGGAGCGTCAGGGCGATCGTGACCAAGTATCAGGCCGGTGGAGGCCGCCGCCCGGTGAGCCCCCACTCCCTCAGGCACTCATATGCAACTCATTTGCTGGATGGTGGGGCAGACTTGAGGGCAGTGCAAGAACTGCTGGGGCATGAGAGCCTGGCTACCACCCAGATATATACACACGTGTCCACCGAGAGGTTGAGGGCCGTTTATGACCAGAGCCATCCCCGAGCCTGATTCCGCAGAAGAATCGTCCGCCGACAGCGTTCAGGCCACCTGGGAAGAGTACAAAGCTGGGGCCACGCAGACCGCGCGCGACCGGCTGATCCTCAACTACTCGCCCCTGGTCAAGTACGTAGCCGGGCGCGTGGCCGTGGGCCTGCCGGCCAACATCGAGCAGGCGGATCTCATCTCTTACGGCGTTTTCGGGTTGATCGACGCCATCGACAAGTATGAGCTCGACCGGGGCATCAAGTTCGAGACCTACGCGATCAGCCGGATTCGCGGCGCGATCATCGACGAGCTGCGGGCCATCGACTGGGTGCCGCGTTCGGTTCGTTTCAAAGCTCGTGAGGTCGAAAAGGCGTACACGAGCCTCGAGAACAAGCTGAAGAGGCCGCCCTCGGACGTGGAGATCGCCGAGGAGATGGGCGTGACCTCCGACGAGCTGGGCCGGATCTACACGCAGCTCTCGACCGTGTCTCTGGTGGCGCTCGACGAGCTCATGTCCGTCGACGGCGACCGAGGCGACAAGCTCTCGCTGGTCGAGACGCTCGAGGACACGCGCACGGTCGGGCCCGTGGATTCCCTGGAGGCCGAGGAGATGAAGCGAATCCTCTCCGAGGCCATCAACCGTCTGCCCGAGCGCGAGAAGATCGTGATCACCCTCTACTACTACGAAGGACTAACGCTGGCCGAGATCGGCCAGGTTCTCGGCGTCACCGAATCGCGCATCTGCCAGATGCACACCAAGGCGGTGCTGGCCCTCAGGGGGCGGATCGTCGACGCAACCACGGCCGATTAGGCCCGCAACACGCCGGTCCGCCGCTGCCCGGCCTCGGGGCTGGTAAGGTTTTTGGGCTTCAAAAATTTCACACGCTCGTCTCTTCCTCTTCGGCCCCCAGTGGGTCGGCGCGGGTCGGTTCTCCGTCACGGCGGAGTCGGCGGGCGGAGGAGGCCGGTGCTCGTAGGCCGGCAAAACCGATCAAGGAGGGTCATAAATGCCCGTCGTCACCATGCGGCAGCTGTTGGAGGCTGGAGTCCATTTCGGGCACCAGACTCGCCGTTGGAATCCGAAGATGAAGCGCTTCATCTTCACCGAGCGCAACGGCATCTACATTCTCGATCTCAAGCAGACCATGGGCGGGATCGAGAAGAGCTACACATT
>JACDBF010000275.1 GCA_013695055.1 Actinomycetota bacterium | reverse complement strand
CCAGTGACCTCTGCCGTGTGAAGGCAGCGCTCTCCCGCTGAGCTAACCGCCCGGGATCCACTTATCTTACAAAGCCGGCCCCGGTTAACGGCGCCGGGCCGTCGTCCGGACTCGCCGCGGGGTGGCGGCCGCCGCGGCCCTCTTTCGTTTGGGCGCCTGCCGCTTCAGCAAAGGTCCCAGGAACTGCCCGGTGTAGGAGCCGGCGCTGGTCGCCACCTCTTCGGGCGTACCGAGGGCGACAATCTCTCCCCCGCCGGCCCCCCCTTCCGGGCCGAGGTCGATGATGTGATCAGCGGTCTTGATGACCTCGAGGTTGTGTTCGATGACTACCACGGTGTTGCCCGCGTCGACCAGTCGGTGAAGCACGCCCAGCAGCTTGGCGACGTCATCGAAGTGCAAGCCGGTCGTGGGCTCATCGAGGATGTAGAGGGTCTTGCCGGTAGAACGCTTGGAAAGCTCGGATGCGAGCTTTACCCGTTGAGCCTCGCCGCCCGAAAGCGTGGGCGCCGGTTGACCCAGCTTGATGTAACCCAGCCCAACGTCTCTCAGCGTCGTCATGTGCCGCGCAATCGGCGGAATCGCTGAGAAGAAGTCGCATGCTTCTTCGACGCTCATCGCCAGGACCTCGGATATGTTCTTGCCCTTGTACTGCACCTGAAGCGTTTCGCGGTTATAGCGCTTGCCCTTGCAGACCTCGCACGGTACGTAGACGTCTGGAAGAAAGTGCATCTCGATCTTGATGGTGCCGTCGCCTGCGCATGCCTCACAGCGGCCCCCTCGCACGTTGAAGGAGAAGCGCCCCGGCTGATAACCGCGCCGCCGCGCGTCGAGTGTCTTGGAAAACAACCGGCGCACATGATCGAACACTCCCGTGTAGGTCGCGGCGTTTGATCGCGGAGTACGTCCGATCGGCGACTGATCGATGTCGATGACCTTGTCGATGAGATCGAGGCCTTCGATGATCTTGTGACGGCCCGGCGCGAGGCGAGCATTGCGATTCAGCTTCTGGTGCACCGCCCTATAGAGCACGTCGTTGACCAACGTCGATTTGCCGGAACCCGAGACTCCGGTTACCGCGACGAAGGTCCCGAGCGGAAAGGCGACGTCGATTGACTTGAGATTGTGCTGACGGGCGCCTCGCACCACGAGCTCGTCCCCGCCGCCCCGCCGGCGCTTCCCCGGCACCTTCACCGACCGGCGCCCTGCAAGATAATCGCCGGTGAGCGAGAACTTCTCATCGAACAGCCCTTCGCGCGGCCCGGCGTAAACGATCTCGCCACCGTGCTCCCCCGCGCCGGGACCGATGTCCACGAGGTAATCGGCCGCACGAATCGTGTCCTCGTCGTGCTCGACGACGATCAGCATGTTGCCCAGATCCCGCAGCCGGATGAGCGTGTCGATGAGGCGGCGGTTGTCGCGCTGATGAAGCCCGATCGACGGCTCGTCGAGCACGTACAGCACGCCGACGAGGCCCGACCCTATCTGCGTCGCCAGCCGGATGCGCTGGGCCTCACCGCCGGCGAGCGTCGCCGATCCGCGCGACAAGGTCAGGTAGTCGAGACCAACATCAAGCAGGAAGGTCAGACGGACGTGTATCTCCTTGAGCACCCGCTCTGCGATGGCCGACTCACGATCGCTCAGCTCGACTTTGCGAAGAAAGTCATCGGCGTCCGAAATGCAGAGCTCGCATAGCTCGTGAATGTTCTTGTCGGCGACCCTTACGGCCAAAGACTCGGGGCGCAGCCGCGCGCCGTTGCACGCCGGGCATGGCACTTCCCGAAAGTACTGCTCATAGCGCTCGCGCGCGTAGTCCGAATCCGTCTCCGCCCGGCGCCGCTCCAACCATGAGACGACTCCCTCGAAGACCGTCCAGTACGAACGCACGCGCCCGAAACGATTCTTGTAGCTAACGTGGATGTCTTCGTCTTTGGACCCATAGAGAATGACGTTGCGCGCCTTCTTCGAGAGTTTCTTGAAGGGCACGTTCGTCTTGAAGCCGAAGGCCTTTGCCGCGGAGTCGAGGAGGCGGTCGAAATACTCTAGGCGCTTCCCCGACCACGGGGCGATGGCGTCCTCGTCGAGTGACCGATCGGGATTCGGTATCACGAGGTCGGGATCAACCTCCAGCCGCACCCCTAGTCCATCGCATCGCTCGCACGCCCCGTAGGGCGAGTTGAACGAGAAGTTGCGGGGAGCCAGCTCGTCAAACGATATGCCGCAGTCGATGCAGGCGAAGTGTTGCGAAAACATGATGTCTTCGGCCGCGTCGTCCACCAGATCGACCGCCGCGACTCCTTCGGCCAGCTTCAGAGCCGTCTCGAACGAGTCGGTTAGGCGCGATCCGATCCCTTCCTTGATCACGAGGCGATCGACGATCACGTCGATGTCATGCTGGAAGTAGCGGTCGAGCTTGATCTTCTCGGAGAGATCGCGCACCTCTCCGTCGACCCGCGCCCGGGCAAAACCCCGGCGAGCGAGGTCCTCGAGGAGGGACGTGAACTCGCCCTTTCGCCCCCGCACGATCGGAGCAAGAACTTGAAAGCGAGTGCCTTCGGGAAGGGCGAGAACCTGGTCGACGATTTGCTCGGGGGTCTGGCGCGCGATGGGCCGGCCGCAGTTGTGACAATGGGGCCGCCCGATGCGCGCGAACAGGAGCCGGAGATAGTCGTAGATCTCGGTGATGGTGCCGACCGTCGATCTGGGGCTCCGCGGGGCCGACTTCTGGTCTATGGAGATGGCCGGCGAAAGACCCTCTATGAAGTCGACTTCGGGCTTGTCCATCTGGCCCAAGAACTGGCGAGCGTAAGAGCTCAGGGACTCGACGTAACGCCGCTGACCTTCCGCGTAGATCGTGTCGAAAGCCAGAGAAGACTTCCCCGAGCCGGAGATTCCCGTGTAGACGATCAGGGCGTCGCGCGGCAACTCGAGGTTGACGTTCTTGAGGTTGTGCTCGCGGGCTCCCCGGATGACGAGCGCCCCAGAGGAGTCCGAAGAAGTGGAGTGAGGCATGACGAGCGATGATAAACGACGCGCGTGTAACTAGCGCGGGCGGAGGAAGGCTACCCTCGGACCGTGGCCGATCTCTCCTCTTACCGTCATGAGTTCCCCATCCTCGCCGACCGTACTTACCTCATATCGGCATCCCTCGGCCCCCTGTCAAGGCGCAGCCGGGCCCGCGCCGAGGAACACCTAGACCTGTGGGAGAGGCTTGGACCTGAGGAGTTGTGGTTCGACCACGGTTTGCCGCAGCTTCAGCTCTGCCGGAAGCGCTTTGCCGACCTGATCGGAGCGGATGCCGCCGAGGTCGCGATCGTTCCGTCGGTATCGGCAGGCATGTCGTCCGTGGCCACATGCCTCGACTTCGGCGCGCGCCCCAAGGTGGTCCTGACCGACATGGACTTCCCGACGAACCACTACGTCTGGCGCGCTCAGCAGAGAAGAGGAGTGGTCCTCGATGTCGTTTCTTCGGACGACCGCATCGGCGTCGGGGCCAAAGATGTGACCGCGCGCATCGACGATCGCACGATGCTGGTAAACGTGAATCGCGTCTTGTTCGAGTCGTCGTGGATCATGGATCTAGACCCGATAGTGGCTCGCGCCCGTGAGCACGGCGCACTCGTGCTCGTCGACGACTTCCACGGTAGCGGGATAGTCCCTATCGACGTGCACGCCTTGGGCATCGACTTCCTGCTGTCGGGTGCTCTCAAGTGGCTCTGCGGGGGCCAGGGGATCGCCTTTCTGTACTGCCGCAAGGATCTGATTCAGAGAATGGAGCCGCTCGTCGCCGGCTGGTTCGGCACGCACTCCCCATTCGATTTCGACCGCAGCACGCTGGCGTGGCGCGACGATGCGCGCCGTTTCGAGACGGGCACCTACGCGCTGCCGCAAGCATGGACCGCCGCGGCCGGCCTGGAGATCATTCTCGAAGTGGGAGTCGCGCGCATCAGGGCGCGCAAT
>JACDBF010000269.1 GCA_013695055.1 Actinomycetota bacterium | reverse complement strand
ACTGGCGAACCTGTTGTGGTCTGAGTACGACGACGATCGCGCCCGAGCGGCCCTCAGGCGGACTCTTTCGAACCTCAAATCCGCCCTCGGAGACCGCTGGCTGTCCATCGACCGTGCCGCCGTGGGTTTGCGCCGTGTCGATTTCAGGCTCGATGTCGAAGAGTTCGAAGAGTTGCGGAGGATCTCGCTGGACGACGGCTCCGACGCACGAGTGAGCGATCAGGCCCTGGCTGCGGCGATCGAGGCGATCGAGCTCTATCGCGGAGACTTCATGGCCGGGTTCTATTTGCGCGACAGCCCCAACTTCGAGGACTGGCAGCTCTCCCAATCCGAGAACCGGCGGGCTGAGCTTGGCTCCATCTTGGAGGTTGCGGTAAGGGCCAACGCGGGGCGGGGGCGCTACGACGACGCGTCGCGGCACGCGCGGGCCTGGCTGGAGCTCGATTCTCTTAACGAGCCGGCGCACCGCTGGCTCATGCGCTTGCATGCGTGGCGGGGCGAGCGATCGGCGGCGCTGCAGCAGTACCGTCGCTGCGTCGAAGTGCTGGACACCGAGCTCGGGGTGGCGCCCCTCGAGGAGACGACGGAGCTTCAGCGCGCAATAAAGGAGGATCGGCTGCCGGGCTCGCAGCACCGAGCTGCGCCCGCGTCGGCATCTTCGGAGGAGCCACGCTCGCCCAGTGCCCTTCCGATGGTCGGTCGCGCCACAGAGGCGCAGACGCTGAGAGATATCTACGAGAGGATCGAGCGTAACGGCCACTTCGTTGCGATCGAAGGAGAAGCGGGGGTCGGCAAGACGAGGCTCGCGGAGAGCTTCCTCGCCTTCGTAAGGGAGCGCGGGGGAACGGTCGTTACGACCAGATGTTACGAAGACGAACGGAACCTAGCCTACGCAGTCACGGCGAGCGCACTCCGGAGCGCGCTGACCCGCCCCGAGATACTTTCTGATGTCGACGCGACATGGCTCCTTCAAGCTCGACGTCTGGTGCCGGAGCTGGAGGGGCCCACGAACGGAGCGCCACTCCGGCCGCTGAGCCGTTCGGGTGAGCGGGTTCAGTTCTTGGAGTCGATCAGCAGACTGCTCGCGTGGTCGCTGCGCGGCGACGTGCCCGGCGCGCTCTTTTTCGACGACGTGCAGTGGGCCGACGCACCATCCCTCGAGCTTCTGGGCTACATGCTTCGCCGCCTTGAGGGAAGCCCCATCTGCATCGTGATGACCTGGAGGGCTGAAGAGCGCACCCATCTGCAGAGGCTGTTGCAAGTGCTGAGCATGACGCAACGCTCGGGGGCCGGAACACTAGTGGAGCTCGGCCGGCTCGGGCGCGCGGACGTGGCTCTGCTGGTCGACTCGGTGGGTTCGACGGCGACGGTAGGAGACGACATCTCGGACCGGCTTTACGAAGAGACCGAAGGCGTTCCTTTTTTCGTGGTCGAGTACTTGGAAGCGATGGGGCGATCCCGGGACGGCGGGGAGCCGTGGTCCCTTCCACCCGGCGCGCAGCGGCTCTTTCAGGAGAGGCTGATGTCGCTGAGCTCGGCCGCGCGCCAGCTTCTTGCCGCCTCGGCGATCGTCGGCAGGTCTGCGGGCTTGGATCTTCTTCAGAATGCGAGTGGGAGGAGCGAGGAAGAGACGGTGCTTGCACTCGAGGAGCTGACGGCGAAAGGCTTGCTGGTCGAAAGTCTCTCGAGCGAAGCGGATCAGCTTGCGTACGGGTTCGGCCACGAGAAGATGCGCGCCTTCGTGCATGACCAGACCGCGCTGCCGCGGCGACGGTTGCTGCACAAGCGGGTCGCCCGGGCTCTGTCGCGCCCGCGCGCGCGTCGCACTGATGGATCGACGAGCGGTCTGATCGCCCACCACCTCCGAGCTGCGGGACTCGATGACGAGGCCGCGCAGCTCTTCGTCCGGGCGGGCGAGCATGCCCGCGATCTCTATGCGAATGCGGAGGCCCTTTCGCACTTCGAGATGGCCGACAGCCTTGGGTATCCAGACGCCGACCAGGTGCGAGAGGCCATCGGGGACATCCATACGCTCATGGGGGACTATGGGGCGGCCATCGAGGACTATGAGCTCGCCGCCGCGAGGGCGCCGGCTGGCCACATGGCGGTGCTCGAGCACAAGCTCGGCAACGTTTACCTGCGCCGGGGGGACTGGGAGGCCGCCGACAGTCACTTTGGCGCCGCGCTGGGGGGGGCCGAGGGGAGCGGCGGGGTGGCGCTCGCGGCCAGGATTCTGGCAGACCTCAGCCTGTCGGCCCATCATCAAGGGGACCCCGAGCGCTCCACCACCGATGCCGCGCGCGCGCTTTCCCTGGCGGAGGAGGCCGACGATACCCTTGCGCTGGCTCAGACCCATAACCTGCTCGGCATCCTGAGCGGGGGCCGTGGGGCGAGTGGGGCGATCGCGCACCTGGAGCAAAGTCTCGAGCACGCGAAGCACCTGGCCGATCCGACCGCGCGCATCGCAGCCCTCAACAATCTGGCCCTGGCGCACAGGCGAAGCGGCGATTTGGAGAGCTCCATGCGGTTGACGCGCACGAGCCTCGAGCTGTGCGCCTCCCAGGGCGACCTGCACCGGGAAGCTGCGCTTCACAACAATCTGGCGGATCTCCTGCACGAGGTGGGCCGCGAGGAGGAGGCGATGCGTCACCTGAAGAAGGCGGTGGCTCTCTTCGCAGAGGTGGGGGGCGAAGAGCCGGGGCAGCCGGAGATATGGAAGCTGGTCGAGTGGTAACCGGGCCCCCCTTCTCTCGTGTGCCGAGTGGGTGGCAGATGTCGCATAGCGCCACTCCATACCCACTCGGCCCGCACTCGGCGCCTCTGGAGACGTTGGTGGGGTACCTTGTACTACGGTTGTCGTAGTGGATAGAGTTTCATTTGTACGTTGTGGACAAGGCGGTGAGGGGGGCCGGTCGCCCATCCTTTGTTTCTCACCGTGAGTGGGGTCGGACGGCGTCCTTCAGGCCGCCGCTAGGAGCCGCAGGGCTGGGGGAGGTTCGGAATATGTCCAAGGTGATCCGTCGGGGCATCGGCACGGGGGTCGCGCTCCTGCTGATCGGGCTCCTCCTCGCTCCGGCCGCATTCGGCCAGGATTCAGGTGAGGACAAGAAGGTCATCTACACGCTCGGCAGCGACAACGACGTCGACTCCATGAATCCATTCATCGGCGTCGAAGCCCCGGCATACTTCATGTACGGGCTGAACTACGACTCGTTGATCGGCTATTCGCAGGAAGATCTCTCTCCCGTGCCGCGCCTCGCCGAGAGCTGGGAAACGAGCGAAGACGGCAAGGCCTGGACTTTCAATATTCGCCAGGGGATGAAGTGGAGCGACGGCGAGGACCTCGACGCCAACGACGTGGCTTACACCTATCAGCGAGTCCTCGACGAGAAGCAGGGCTGCTGCATCGACTACATAAGCCTCATAGACAACATCGAGGTGCCCGACGACTACACGGTCGTCATGACGACCAGGAAGCCGACAACCCAGCTGCTGCAGGGCTTCCCCTACATCCTGCCCGAGCACGTCTGGTCGAAGATCAGCGAGAAGGAAGCCAAGACTTTCGAGAACTATCCGGACCCGGTGACCAGCGGTCCCTTCCATCTCAGCGAGTGGCAGAAGGGGCAGTTCTTCACGATGGAGGCCAACCCCGATTACTACGCGGGGGCTCCCAAGATCGACGCCATCACGTATCGCGTCTTCAACAACGAAGACGCGGCCGTGCAGGCCCTCAAGGCCGGCGAGCTCGACTTCATCGACGGCCTGTCGGCCAACGCCTTCACGACTCTCCAAAACCAGGAGGGCATCGGAACCCACGAGGCCAACATCCCGAGCTTCGACGAGATCGGGATGAACACCGGCGCCGACGACGTGATACCCGACAGCGACGGGCATCCCGCGCTCAAGGATCCGATCGTCCGCCAGGCGATGTCCCATGCCGTGGACAAGGAAGTGGTTGCCGACCGAGTGTTGCGCGGCTACGGGACGGTCGGCGAGACGATAGTGCCTCCGTTCTCGGCGGCCTATCACTACGAACCTCCTGAAGAAGATGTCTATGAATTCGACCTGGATCTCGCCAATCAGATGCTCGAGGACGCGGGCTACGTCGATACCGATGACGATGGAGTCCGGGAGATGCCCGGCGGCGGGCGCCCGCTCGAGTTCCGCTACTACACCAGAAGCGAGGACAACGGCACCAGCAAGACCGCACAGTTCGTGAGCAGCTGGTTCGAGGACATAGGCATCGCCACGAACGTGGAAGCATTGACAGATACCAAGCTCACGAATGTGATCTTCGAGGGCAACTACGACATCTTCCACTGGGGTTGGTTCCCCGACCCCGACCCCGACTTCATCCTGTCGATATTCACCTGCAGCCAGCGGCCGCCCGGTGGCATCTGGAGCGACAGCTTCTACTGCGACGAGGAATACGACCAGATGTACGCAGAGCAGAAGACGGTCGCCGACGCGGAAGAGCGCGCGACGATCGTCAAGGAGATGCAGAAGCAGATCTACGAGGCTGCTCCTTATATCGTCCTCTACTACGACGCCAACTTGCAGGCCTACAGCACCAACTGGACCGGCTTCAAGACTCAACCTGCAGGCGACGGAGACCTTCTGAGCGGGTACGGGACTTACACGTTCCTGAGCCTCGAGCAGAAGTCCGCGTCGGCGAGCAATTCTGGAACGGCGCGCGGTATTCCGGCTGGTCTGTGGATAGCGATCGTTGTGGGGTTGGTGGCCATCGCACTCGTGGTGATGTTTGTGAGACGCCGAGTCGGCGAGGAGGACCGGGCCTGACTCGACTGCACGCCGAACATTAGGGGACGGGCGGCCGAGTGGGAACGCGCAGCTACCTTCTTTCGAAGGTTATGCAAGCGGTTTTCACTCTGCTGTTCATCCTCGTTTTCAATTTCTTCTTGTTCAGGGTCCTG
>JACDBF010000267.1 GCA_013695055.1 Actinomycetota bacterium | reverse complement strand
TCCGACCACGTCCTCGCCATCGCGAAGCAGCCGGACGACCACATGGGAGCCGATGAACCCCGCGGCGCCCGTCACCATCACGTTCAAGCTGTCCTCCTGGGAGATCGAGATAAGGGCCCGGCTTTCCAACCGTGGCCAGGGGGCGCCGCGGGGTTCATCGGCTCCCATGTGGTCGACCGGCTGCTTCGCGATGGCGAGGACGTGGTCGGAATAGACAATCTCTCTTCTGGGACTCTCGCTAATCTGTCGGCGGCGCAGTCGCCGGAGACGGGCAAGTTTTCCTTCCACAGCATCGACATCACCTCGGATGCTCTCGCCGAGACGATCGCCCGCTTCGAGCCTGAGGTCATCCTTCATCTCGCCGCTCAGGTCGACGTCCGCAAGTCGGTCGCCGATCCCTTGCACGACGCCATGATCAACGTCATGGGCACCCTCAACGTTCTCCAAGCCGCCTCCGACGCGGGCACGAGGAAGGTCGTGTTCACGTCCTCCGGAGGCTGCATCTACGGCGAGCCCGAGCCGGCGCGCCTGCCGGTCACCGAGGATCAGGTGTGGCTGGAGGAGTCGCGTCCCGAGTCGCCTTACGGCGTCTCGAAGAAGGTGATGCTCGAGTACCTCCGCTACTTCCGAGCTGTAAAGAACCTCGATTACACGGCCCTCGCCCTTTCGAACGTCTACGGCCCCCGCCAGGAACCCGCCAGCGAGGTCGGGCTCGAGGGGCAGGTCGTTGCGATCTTTTGCCGCAAGATGCTGGCCGGCGAACCCTGCACGATCTACGGAGACGGCACGCAGACGCGCGATTTCGTGTACGTCTCCGACGTCGTCGAGGCGTTCGCCGCGGCCCGTTCGGGGGGCGGGGGCCAGCTCATCAACATCTCCAGCGGAACGGAGCTGTCGGTGAACGAGCTCTACTCCCGCCTTGCCGAGCTCGCCGGCGTCGACCATGAGCCCGTCTACGCGGCCGCGCGACCCGGCGAGCTGCAGAGGATCGTGGTGGATCCTTCCAAGGCAGAGGCCGAGCTCGGATGGAGGCCCGAGATGCCGCTCGGCGAGGGCCTGAAGACCACCCTGGCCTCGTTCCGCGACGGGCCCTGATCGAGAGAAAGCACCCAATCATCACTATGCGGTCGAAGCTCTAAGCACCAATGCGTATAGGACTGGCGCGCCGATCCATAGAGAATGGGCATGGAAGAAGCTGAGAATCGGCATGGAAGAAGCTGGCTTTGCGGCCTTCAAAAAGCTAGGCTGGCCCCCACGGACCGAACGGCAGCTTGACGAAGATGAGTGTTCCGCTCTGAGATCTCATCGGTAAGACGGGGACAGATGCTTTGTCGGGTCGGCGGCGCGGCGTTTAGGGACGTCGCCACGTCCGTTTGTTCGGCATAAGGGGCAACCACATCGCCGGTGGTGACGTTTCAGTTGACAGAGGCATGTCTGTGATACCGGGCTAACGAGTCGCAGACTTTCAGAGAGTGAAGTGGGGGCATCACGATTCAATCGAAACGCGCGTCCATCCGCCTTGGCGACGAGGCAGGAGTCACCGCCGTCGAGGCGGACGACCGTGACGTACTGTCGCTCGTCACGACCCATGGCGACGTGGCTGTGCTCAATCCTCTCGACGCCGATGGCCCACTCGAGATCGCTCTCGATGAGCCTCCGGCGGTCGTCGCCCCGCCGCCTTCCAGTGAAGTAGGCCGTCGCTACCGGCGAATCGCCTTTTTCTTGGCGCTGACCGACGTGAGCTGCGTCGTTACGGCGCTGCTCTTGGCCTGGGTCGTGCGCTTCGGGCTCGAGCCCGTGTCGACCGCCTACATGGCGGCGCTCGTGGTGGGGGCAGCGCTGTGGATGCCCGTCTTCCAGGTCTACGGGCTCTACGCGGTGAGGCACCTCTCGGCTTCCGAGGAGTTCCGCCGCGTTCTCAGCGCCACGAGCATCGGCGCTCTTCTGATCGTGCTCACGAGCTATTGGTCCGAGTCTGATCTGTCGCGCCAGTGGGTCGCGATCACTTGGGCATTCGCCCTGGTGCTCGAGCTGTTCGCGCGCCGCACGTGGCGCTACCGGGTGTGGCGCATGCGCACCGATGGGCGGCTCTCGCTCAAGACGCTGATCGTGGGAACCAACGACGAGGCAGGTCGCCTCACGGGGGCGCTCGAGTCTCCAAAGCTTGGGTTCCAGCCGGTCGGCTATGTCGCCACCTCCCAGGACGGCCACCGCGCAGACGGGGCGCGCGCGAACGGCATACCCGTCGCCGGGAAGATCGATGACTTGGCCGAGCTCATCGAGTCTTGTTCTGCGGACTGCCTGTTCGTCGCTTCCACGGCGGTAAGCCCCGCTGACACGCTCCAAGTGGTCCAGGCATCCCGTCAGACCGGGGTGGAGGTAAGAGTCTCCGCCAACCTTCCCCAGATACTCGCGTCGCGCCTTTCGGTTCAGCCCGTCGGCCACGAGGTCATGGCCATATCTCTGAAGCCCGTGCGCCTCACCGGCATGCAGGCTGCCGTGAAGCGCGCCTTCGATCTCACCACGGCGTCGCTCGGGCTCGTGGTTCTGGCCCCCGTTCTGGGAATGGTGGCGCTCGCCGTGCGCCTCACCTCGAAGGGGCCCGCGTTGTTCTGCCAGGAGCGCGTCACTCGCGGGGGCAGGGCGTTCACCGTCTACAAGTTCCGCACGATGCAGGTGGACGGCGACAAGCTCCTCGACGACACCGTCGACAAGAGCTCGCCGTTCTTCAAGGTCGAAGACGATCCCCGCCTGACCAAGGTGGGCAACTTTCTGCGCAAGACGAGCCTCGACGAGCTGCCGCAGCTCATCAACGTCGTGAAGGGCGAAATGAGCCTCGTCGGTCCCCGCCCCCTGCCGGTAGATCAGGTTGCCGCGAACCTCGAGATGCTCGGGCCGCGTCACGAGGTACCCGCCGGCGTTACCGGTTGGTGGCAGGTCAACGGCCGCAGCAGCGTCTCGCCCGACGAAGCGTTGAGACTCGACCTCTTCTACATCGAGAACTGGTCGCTGTCCCTCGATCTCTACATCCTGCTCAAGACCGTGAGCGTGATCCTCGCTCGCCGCGGCGCGCACTGATGAGCCGGGCGGCAGATTCCATCCGCGAGCCGGCGGTCCTTCCCCCACTCGAGTCTCGTTACCTCCTCGGCATGCGTGTGGACGGCACGAGCTACGCGGACGCCATGGAGCGCGTCATGGCGTGGGCCCATGCGGGCGAGTCTCGTTATCTGTGCGCATCGAGCGTTAACAACGTCATGGAGGCGCACGATGAGCGCGCCTTCCAGGAAGTGATGAACGGGGCAGACCTCGTGACGCCCGACGGCATGCCGCTGGTGTGGGGCCTCAAGCTTCTCGGCGTGGGCCACGCAACGCGCACCTACGGCCCGACCCTCACGCAGATGCTCTGTGAGCGCGCCGCGCGCGAAGGCGTCCCCGTCGGTTTCTACGGCGGCGCCCAGGACGTGCTCGACGAGCTGATGGAGGCATGCCGCAGGCGCTGGCCCGATCTGGAAGTTGCTTACTGCTACAGCCCGCCGTTTCGCGCGCTCACGCATGACGAAAAGGCCCGGGTAGCCGCCGATGTCGAAGCCTCGGGCGCCAGGATCATCTTCGTGGGTCTCGGAACCCCCAAGCAAGATCGATGGATGGCCGAAAACGTGGGCGTCGTGCATGCTCCGATGCTCGGTGTGGGGGCGGCGTTCGACTTCATAGCGGGCCGTAAGAAACAGGCGCCCGCGCTCCTGCAGCGTTTGGGGCTCGAGTGGCTGTTCAGGCTCGTGAGCGAGCCTCGCCGCCTGTGGCGCCGCTACCTTTACCACAACCCAAGGTTCGCTGTGCTATTCGGAGTTCAAGTCCTGAGGGAAAAGCTCCGACTGAACAGTTGAGATGAGCGTGAGCCTGGGTACACACGTCGATTCGATCAAAAAACACCGAAGGGGGTTTGTCGGCCAATGAAGAATCGCAGGGCCCTCGTTGCGGGGGCCGGGGGTTTCATCGGACATCACATGGTTCGTCATCTGAAGGGCAAGGGTTACTGGGTGAGGGGCGTCGATATCAAAGAGCCCGAATACGAGCCCAGTCAGGCCGACGAGTTCATGGTCCTCGATCTGCGCAAGGAGGACAATTGCCTGGAGGCCACGCGCGATATTCATGAGGTCTATCAGCTCGCTGCCGACATGGGCGGAATCGGCTATATCACCGCCAACCATGCCGATGTGGCGGTAAACAACGTCCTGATCAACGCCCACATGCTGCAGGCCGCTTTTGCGAATGATGCGACGCGCTACTTCTACTCCTCGTCCGCGTGCATCTATCCCATGTATATGCAGAAGAGCCCCGAGATTGGCGGCCTCAAGGAAGAGGATGCCTATCCGGCAGACCCCGAAGAGGGTTACGGGTGGGAGAAGCTCTACGCGGAGAAGCTGTGCCAGTACTACGACGAAGAGGGAAAACTTCCCACCCGCGTGGCGCGCTTCCACAACATCTACGGTCCTCTCGGTACGTACGACGGGGGCCGCGAGAAGGCCCCGGCGGCGATCAGCCGCAAGGTGGCGATGGCCGAGGACGGCGGCGAGATCGAGGTCTGGGGGGACGGGTTGCAAACGCGCTCCTTCACCTATGTGGACGATTGCGTCGAAGGCATCTACCGAATCATGCAGTCGGATCACTCCTCCCCCTTGAACCTCGGCACCGATGAGCTCATCTCGGTCAACGATCTGGTGGATTTGATCGCCAAGCTGGGCGGTAAGTCGCTCACCAAACGGCACGACACGAGCAAGCCGCAAGGCGTGCGCGGGCGCAACAGCGACAACACGCAGCTGCGTGCGGTGCTCGGATGGGAGCCCGCGACCACGCTCGAGCAGGGCCTCACGAAGACGTACAAGTGGATCGAGTCGCAAGTGGCGGGCCGCGCGGGATAGTTGCGCGCGACAAGCTGAAGGCCGCCCGTTGGGCGGTCGGGAATCTCAACTGGAAGGAAATTGGGTTTGAAGGTAGGTGTGGTCGGGACGGGGCATGTGGGACTCGTGACTTGCGCTTCACTCGCCGCGGTCGGCCATGATGTCGTCGGCAACGATCTTGACGAGGAGAAGGTTGCGCAGCTTCGCCGCGGCGATCCGTGGTTCTATGAGCCGGGGCTGAAGGAGCTCTTAGGTGAGACCATGCAGGCTGGCAAGCTGCGCTTTACGAGCGATCCCGGGGAGGCCATGTCGGGGGCCGAGGTCGTATTCATTTGCGTCGGCACTCCGCCTCGGGCGTCGGGCGAGGCCAATCTCATCGCCGTCGAGCATGCCGCAAGGAACGTCGCCAAGCACGCCGACCGCGACGTCGTGGTGGTCGAGAAGTCGACCGTTCCGGCAGGTACTGCGCAGCGCGTCAAGCGAACCCTCGAGCGCGAGCGCTCGGGCGCCATGGGCCACGCCGAAGTGGTATCCAATCCTGAGTTCCTCCGCGAGGGGAGCGCCATCGAGGACTCGCTCAACCCCGATCGCATCCTGATCGGCGCCGAGTCGCGAGCCGCATTCGACAAGATGCGTGAGCTATACGCTCCATTAATAGAGAAGGGCGCTCCGGTCATCGAAACCGACATACCGACGGCGGAGCTGGCCAAGCACGCGTGCAACGCCTTTTTGGCCCTCAAGATCTCCTATGTCAACGCCCTCGCCCGCCTGTGCGAGAAGTCCGGAGGCGACGTGGTCGCGGTGGCCGACGTCATGGGCTCGGACGACAGGATCGGCAGGTCGTTTCTCAATGCCGGCCTGGGTTACGGAGGCTACTGCTTTCCCAAGGACGTCCAGGCGTTCGAGAGTCTGGCGGCCCGCCTCGGCTCGGACTTTCCTCTGCTCGGCGAGATAGCTCGGATCAACGACCAATCGGTCGACGCCGCCTGCGAAAAGGTCGTCGAGGCCTTGTGGAATGTCGAGGGCAAGAAGGTGGCGCTCTTGGGCCTGGCTTTCAAGCCCGGCACCGACGACGTGCGCAATGCTCCGGCCCTCGCGCTCGCGCGCAAGCTACTTCTCGAAGGGGCGCGCGTGGTCGGTTACGACCCCGAAGGCTCGGCCAACGCTAAAGCGGATTGCCCCCAGCTCGAGATTGCCCCGGACGCGTACGATGCGGCCACGGACGCGCACTGCGTTGTGATCTGCACCGAGTGGGCCGAGATCAAAGAGCTCGACCTCGGCAAGCTGACCTCGGCGATGGCCTATCCGGTGATCGTAGACGGCCGCAATCTTTTCGATCCCGAAGAGATGAAGAAGGCCGGCGTAAGCTATTACCCGACCGGACGCCCCCACATCAGCTCGTAGATAGGAAGTTCCGTGCCCAGGGCCCTTGTGACGGGAGGCGCCGGCTTCGTCGGCTCCCACCTGTGTGAACGTCTGCTCGCCGAAGGATGGGATGTCGTGTGCTTCGACTCATTTTTGACGGGCGGAGCGAACAACCTCGAAGAGGCGCTCCAGCACGAGCGCTTCCGTTTCGAGCGTTACGACGTCACCAACTATCTGCACGTCGACGGGGACATCGACTGGATTCTTCACTTCGCGTCGCCGGCGTCGCCGCGCGACTATCTCGACCACCCCATCCACACGCTCAAGGTCGGGGCCATCGGCACAATGCGCGCTCTCGGACTGGCCAAGGCCAAGTCGGCAGGCTTTTTTCT
>JACDBF010000254.1 GCA_013695055.1 Actinomycetota bacterium | reverse complement strand
AGGCGGGCTCTTCCGGTCGGTTGATTCGCACGGCCGGTATCTTGCCAGCTTCGGCGCATCGCCGCTTGACGCTCCGTTATAAAGGGGCGATGGCCACCCTCGTGACGTTTCATGCGCATCCGGACGATGAAACGATCTCCTGCGGGGGAACCATCGCCGAAGCTGCGGCGAACGGTCATCGGGTCGTCCTAATCAGCGCTACCCGGGGGGATCACGGAGAGGTCCCCGATGGTTTTCTTCAGCCGGGCGAAGAGCTCAGGGACCGTCGCACCATGGAATTGGAGGAGGCGGCCCGCATACTTGGGATTCAGCGCGTCGAGCATCTCGGTTATGAGGATTCGGGCATGATCGGCACGCCTGAGAACGATGCCCCCGGCTCCTTCTGGAAGGCTGACCTCGAAGAGGCGGCCGGAATCGTCGCGGCGATTCTCCACGAAGAGGCGGCCGACATCTTCACGACCTATGATCCACTCGGCACCTATGGGCATCCCGACCACATCCAGACACACCGGGTCGGGATGCGTGCCGCGGAGCTCGCCGGAACCAAACGCGTGTATCAGTCCGCCCCCAATAGAGATGCGATCATCCGCAACTTCGAACGCTTGAGGGAGTCGGGCATCGATATGCCGTTCGATGCACCACCTACAGACCTCGGCGTCCCGGAGGAAGAGATCACGACCGCGGTAGACGTGGGCGCCCATCTGAGCGTCAAGCGCCGAGCCATGGCGGCCCATCCGAGTCAGATCAGCGAGACCTCGTTCTTTCTCGCTATGCCCGACGAGTGGTTCTTCGAGGCTTTCGGCACCGAGTGGTTTATAAGGATCGGACGAGCACGCGGCAAGCCGTGGGAAACGAGCCTCTTCGAGGGCCTCGACTAGAACGACTTGGGCTCAGCCCGAACCGGAGTGAGGTGCGGCCCCGAAGTCGCTTGGGAGTCGTCGCTCACGCGGGCTCCATGATCACTTCGTCAACGTAGCAATAGATCCAGTCTTCGTCCGGCTGGTGACTCTGCACTAGGGGGTGATCGGTGGCGTGGAAGTGCTTCGTCGCATGTTTGTTCTTGGAAGAGTCGCAGCACCCCACGTGCCCGCACGACATGCATAATCGTAGGTGCACCCAGGAGTCGCCGAGCTTGAGACAGTCCTCACATCTTTCAGAGCCGGGCGTTACATTCTCGATTCGATCCAGATGCGTACAGGGATCCGCCATTGGCGCTTCCTTTCCTGAGTCCCGGCGACGACCGGGCTTCAACTCTCAGAACGGCAACCATCCGGCCTCATCTGCCATTCCCGGCTAGCGCCAATCGTAGTGGCGGATGGTGTTAGGGCATTCGTCTCACAGATCCGAGCTGGAGGTCGACGACATGAGCAGATGGTTCTTCGAGCCAGGGTCAGACGGCAGCCGAGCTTCGGGCCGGGCACATGATGGTCACCTGGTTCGCGGGCACATCGAGCCGGTGCATGGCGATCCCCATCTCGATGATCCATCCGTGCGCGATGCTCAGCGCATGGCGGATGATGGCGAGGTCTCGCTCGCGGGAGGCATAGGAAATCTCGGCTCGGTCGTGCGCGCCGGCGACACCGTGCGCCGGCCCTGGAAGCCCGTCACGCCCAATCTTCACACCCTATTCGGAGACCTCAGAGCTGGGGGTTTCGACGGCGTCCCCGAGCCCCGGGGGCGTGACGGCGCCGGGCGTGAAGTTCTCTCCTGGATACCGGGCGACGTTCCTGTGCCACCTTTTCCGTCGTGGTCGATGACGGATGACGTGTTGGGGGAGGTCGCCCGGCTGCTGCGGAGATATCACGACGCGGTGGGCTCGGTAAGGTTGCCCACAGACGCGGCGTGGTCCATGGAGCTTGCCGATCCGGGCGGCGGCAACATCTTGTGTCACAACGATGTCTGCCCCGAGAATGTCGTTTTCCGGCCCGGTGGCGCGGTGGCTCTGTTGGACTTCGATTACGCCGCCCCCGGACGGCGGGTATGGGACGTGGCGAGGACGATCCGGATGTGGGGGCCTCTCGGAGACCCTCGCGCTTACGAGCCGGAACGGGCGAGTCTCGACGGGCTCCGCAGGCTGAGCATCTTCTGTTCGGTCTATGGGATCGAGAGCTGGGAGGCAGAGGAGGTGGCCGACGCCGTCATCGCCTCACATCTAGTCGGCCTGCGGTTCGTGCGGGCCCACGTCGAGGCCGGCGAACCGGCATTCGTCGAGATGTTCGTGGGCCACGGGGGTGAGGAGCGCGACCGTCGTAACCGCGAGTGGCTGGAATCGCACAGAGCCGACATGGTCCGGGTCCTCAAAGCCTAAGCTTTCTCAGGAGATCCTCAGGAAGCGCGGGCACACTGGGGAGCAATGACCGCAAGCTCGGTGCTCATAGTCGACGACGATCCCTCGATCCGTCAGGCGTTGCGCCGCGCCCTGGGGATGGAGCACTACGAGGTCCAGGTTGCCGAGGACGGGGCCCGGGCTCTCGAGAAGATCGCCGCCTCGCCCCCCGATGCGGTCGTGCTGGACGTCCTCATGCCCGGGGTAGATGGTCTCGAGGTTTGCAGGAGGCTGCGCGCCTCGGGAGATCGCACCCCGGTGCTCATGCTCACGGCGCGCCACTCCGTGTCCGACCGGGTCGAGGGGCTCGACGCCGGTGCGGACGACTATTTGGTCAAGCCGTTTGCCC
>JACDBF010000247.1 GCA_013695055.1 Actinomycetota bacterium | reverse complement strand
GCGCGTCCCGGGCACATATTCCCGCTCCGGTACACCCCGGGCGGGGTGCTCCGTCGGGCCGGGCACACCGAGGCTGCGGTCGACCTTGCGCGCCTCGCCGGGTTGTATCCCGCCGGCGCTTTGTGCGAGGTCGTGAACGAGGACGGGACGATGGCGCGACTTCCCGAGCTGAAGACCTTCGCGAAGGAGCATGGTCTCAAGATCGTCTCGATCGCCGACCTAATCTCTCATCGCCGCCGACGCGAGAAGCTCGTCGAACGTGTCACGGAGGCGCGCATTCCCACTCTGTTCGGCACCTTTCGAGCCATCGCCTATGAGTCCGAGGACGGCCGCACGCATATGGCGCTGGTCAAAGGGGAGCTCGGCGCCAAAGAGAACGTTTTGGTGCGTGTGCACTCCGAATGTTTCACGGGTGACGTGCTCGGAAGCATTCGTTGTGATTGCGGCCTTCAGCTTCAAGAGGCCATCCGGTTGATCGACGAAGCCGGGGAGGGAATCGTCGTCTACATCCGCGGTCACGAAGGCCGGGGTATTGGACTGCGTCATAAGCTCGAGGCGTATGCGCTCCAGGAGCAAGGCCTCGACACTGTGGAAGCGAACTTGGAGCTCGGCCTGTCGGTGGACTCGAGAGATTACGGAGTCGGCGCTCAGATACTCGCCGATCTCGGCGTGTCCACCATGCGCCTGTTGACCAACAACCCCACAAAGCGAGCCGGGCTCGAAGGCTACGGGCTCAGCATCGTGGAGCGCGTTCCGCTCGAAAGTGTTCCCACTGAGGAGAACTCCCGCTACTTGCAGACCAAGAAGGACAAGCTCGGTCATCTTCTGGCCGCCTTCGATGCGGCGACCGGCTCGTTGACATTGCCCGAGACCGACATAGATCAGCAGCCGGCGGACCCGAGCGCGCGCAAAGCCTGATGTCGCGCGCCTACGAAGGATCGCTCGAGGGGCGACGGCTCCGCATAGCTATCGTGGTCGCGCGCTTCAACCTCAAGATCAGCACGCTGCTCTTGGATGGCGCTCTCGACTGTCTGATGCGCCACGGGATAGAGGAGCACGACATCACGGTTGCGTGGGTGCCCGGCGCCTTCGAGATACCGATGGCGGCCAAACGCATTGCATCGTCAGGGGAGGTCGACGCGCTCGTTTGCCTCGGCGCGGTCATTCGGGGCGAGACTGCGCACTTCGAGCTCATCGCAAATGAGTCGGCGCGCGGCGTTGCAGCTGCGGCGCTCGAAACGGGAGTGCCCATCACTTTCGGCGTGCTAACTACCGAAGACTCGGCCCAGGCTTCGGAGCGCGCGGGAGGTAAGCACGGCAATAAGGGGTTCGAGGCCGCGCAGGCGGCCATAGAGATGGCGAATCTCTACGCGTCCTTGCCTAAGCCCCAAACGAACCTCTAGTGCGCGGGTCGCTAGGAATCTCGTGCTGAAGCTCGTCATCCCCAAAGGGTCACTCGAGGCGCTGACCCTGAAGCTCCTCGAAGACGCCGATTTGCCTTTCAGGCGCGCCTCGGAGCGCGCCTATCGAGGCGCTATCGAAGACCCGCGCGTCGACTCGGTGGCCATGCTTCGGCCCCAAGAGATTCCTACTTATGTCGAGGAGGGCTTCTTTGACCTCGGCATCACCGGCGAGGACTGGATCACGGAGACCGGAGCCGACGTCGTCAAGGTCACCCACCTTGCCTACTCGAAACAGACGGAGCGACCCGTACGGCTGGTTCTTGCCGTACCCGCCGACGCCGGTCTGTCGTCCCCGAAAGGCCTCCGGCCCGAGGCGCGCATCTCGACCGAGTTCCCCAATATCGCCCGCCGCTACTTTGAAGCACTGGGGATTCCGGTCCGGATCTTTCTCTCCTACGGAGCGACCGAAGCCAAGGTTCCCGAGATCGTGGACGCGATCGTGGACTTGACCGAAACGGGATCGACGTTGAGACGCAACGGCATGGAGATACTGGACGTGCTGCTGGAATCGAGGACCCACCTCATCGCCAACCCGGCTGCTTTCGCCGACGAGCACAAGCGGCGTGCGATCGAGGAGCTGACGATCCTTTTGCGAGGAGCGATCGACGCACGCGGGCGCGTCCTGGTGAAGCTCAACGTGGACGACCAACGCCTGTCGGCGGTCGCCGGGATTTTGCCGGCCATGCGAGCTCCCACCGTGTCAGAGCTGGCGGAGACGGGCTACTTCGCAGTCGAGACGGTCGTCGACAAGAGCGCGATCAACACTCTTATCCCGCGGCTCAAAGCTGCAGGGGCCGAGGACATACTCGAGCTGCCCATCACCAAGATCGTTCCGTGAGCTGAGAGTCAGGCTGGGGGAGGGACCGAAACTCCCTGGGCGAAGGCCAGCTGGAGCTGCGCCAGCGTTTGGCGCAAGGGGCTCTCGGCTTCGCCCAAGCGCCCCCCGGTGGCGTTGACGAGCGCGGCCAGCGCGTCGATCGCCAGTTGGCCCTCTCCGAACGCGCCCCCTTCGATTTTCACGCCGGCGACCTGGGCCAGCCTGATCGCGCTTTCGGCGATCCAGTCACGAGCCGGGACCCGAAAATACTCCTCGACCATGCGCTGGACCTCGGCCTCTTGCTCGGGAGTCCAGAGCTCATCGGGCGCAGCTTCCTCCGCTACCGAAGCCTCGGGGGCCGGGGTGTCGGCGGGGGCTCGAGCCTCCGCAACGCCCTCATCTCGCGCTTCAGGGGAGGGCGGAGGCTGTGGGACGGGCGGAGGCGCAACCGTCACGGGGGCCTCATCGACTGCTC
>JACDBF010000225.1 GCA_013695055.1 Actinomycetota bacterium | reverse complement strand
GCGCGTCGAAGATGCACGCGATCGCGGCCGAGCTCTCGATGAGCGCGGCTGCCGAGCTCTCGAGCGCGTGATTGCCTGGGTCTGGCCTGCTGACGTCCTTCGTAAATTCCATCGGGCTCCTCTTTGGGGCTCCTTCCCTTATCGGAGGACCACATGGGATATTGAAGAATCAGCCACCCGGTCACCGTCCTCGGGTGCCGATCGCAGGGAATGCCGCCTAGCGGGATCAAAGATCCTCGTTTGCGGCCCTCGAGGACTCGACGTTAGAGTCCCGTCATGCGAAGAGCTGGGGGTGCGTTTCTCATCTTCGTGCTCGTCTCGCTATCAACTTGGCCCGTGGCGCTGGCGGACTTCTCCCGAGAAAGCAAGTTCTCGGCCAAACAGCACGATGACTGGGAACCCCACATCGCCGCGGACGATTCAGGTCACGTCTACTGGGCCGTGACCCGCTATGGGGGACGCAAGGCGTGCAAGTCGTGTCCCGACCCCGCCGTCCTCTACCGCGTCTCCTCCGACAACGGCGCCACCTGGAGCAAACCGCAGTTCATTTGTGCTTGCCCTGGGGTGAGCGGCCAGCACGACCCCGTTCTGGCGACCGACGATCAGGGCCGAGTGTTCTTCACATGGATGAACGATTTCGAGGTGAACTTCGCTCGCTCAGACGACTTCGGGCTCACGTGGACCCGGCACGGCTCACTCGACGGCGTCCGCCAGTACTCCGACAAACCCTGGATCGGAGTATCGGCCGATGGGGAAGACGTGTACATCACATTCAATGCCGATGGTAAAAACCCCGGCGCCCCCTACACCGTCTACTCGCACAATGCTGGTCAAACCTGGTCTCCGCCCATCCTCGGACAGGAGAATCGCCTTTACTGGTTCGCCGGGGGCCTTACCGTCACGCCCGACGGCACAGTCTTCAGCTCACAGGACGCCTATCCCCAGAACTATGAGGGTCAGATCGCCCTTTACGTGCTTCGTTCTTCGGATGGAGGCCGGTCGTGGGAAACGATCGGCATTGACAGGTCGCGCGAGCAGCGTCAGTGCCCGGACTTCGCCGGTTGTCCCAAAGCCTTCCTCGGCCCGCAAATTGCGATTGCCTCAGACGACGACGGCCGCGTCTATGTCTTGTGGAACGCAAGCGAGAGACCTGGGCGCCGGACCCGCCTCTATTTCCGGTGGTCGGACGACAACGGCGAGACCTGGTCCCTGCCCCGGAACGTGGCTCCGAGAAGACGCGTCGATCAAGAGTTCCCCATGATCGCCGCCACGGGAAACGGAGACGTCCGGATCGGCTGGATGGACGATCGCACGGGTCGATGGAACACCTTCTACCGCCGCTCCGTCGACGGGGGCCAGACCTGGTCGAAGACACAGCGACTGTCCAATGCGGCGGGGGGCGCGCCCTACAAGTCCTCTCGTGGGTTCCGTTTTCCATACGGCGACTACGGAGGGCTTGCCGTCGACGGCGACGGCAATACCCAGGCCACGTGGGGCGAGAGCCGCAGCTACATCGGGCCCGGCGGAAGTTGGTACGCCCGGGGCCTCTGAGGCCGGCCCGCGCGCTGCCTCACGAGCGCACCAAGGATGGTGAAGCTTTACGCGCGACGAGCACACGCAACCTACACAGCGCTTATGCGTATGCTTGTTGAGGCTTCCAGACCGGATCCGCTACCCGCCGAAGTCGCCCCCGCCGAAGTCGCCCCCGCCAAAATCCCCGCCACCTCCGAAGTCGCCTCCGCCACCGAAGTCTCCCTCGCCCCCGACGTCCGCTGAGGCTTCGTCTCCCCACCCAAACCCCATGCCCCCGCCCAGCATGGAGCCCACCAGAAGGCCGGGCAGGAGACCTCCGCCGAAGTATCCGCCGGCCCATCCTCCGTAGTAGTAGGGAGCGTTCCAGTAAGGAGTCATCTGGCCTCCGACGCTGATCTCGCGGGACAACGGCTCCTCGCCCGCCTCCACGCGTTGAGCGTCCGCCGCACACGCCGGGACGGGGCGCTCGCGGCCGCTCGGAGGAGCCCACTGCACATCGCGCGCCGAAGGACCGTGGCGCGGGTCGAAGAAGCAAGGTGGTCGCCGCTCGGGAAGCGGCTTGCTCTCGAGACGCGCCCCGGCGCAAGCCATCGAGTAGCGGCCCTCTTCCAGCGCCGAGCTCACGGGCTCGATGTCCTCGGGGCGCCGGGCTCGGTCGAGATCGGCACTGGCCCTTTCGTAGCAGGCCAGCGCCTTCTCGTAATCCCGCTTTGCCGCCGGGTCCGCGCCCGGCATCGCCACGTCGAGATCGAGCGACCTGAGATCCTCACCGAGAGCTATGAGATCCCCCTCGGCGACTTGGCGAACCTCCTCGAGCTGTTCGGCCGCTCGTTGCTCGGACATGCGCCGCTGCCTTCGCCGAGAGAAGAAGAACAGGCCGAGACCCCCAACGACCAGGACGGGCAGGAACAAGCCGGACCCTGAAGAATCCCCGTCCGAACCTTCGCTTCCGGAGCTGCCGGCAGCTTCTTCGAGCCGGCCCACGAAGTCGCCGAGCAAGGTAGCGGCATCCTCTCCCTGGTTGGCCTGCACCGCCTCATCCGCTATCTGGGGGACGGTTCCGGGGGCGAACCCGGCGCCTGGGGAGGCCCCCGCGACGAACTGGTCCCCGACGACCGCGGCATAGGTACCGGTACGTCCAACCGCCTCGCCCAGTACCCCAAGAAGCTCGTCGGCGCTGCCTTGGGTCTCCAGAGCGGCCTCCTCCGGAAGGACGGCGATGAAGATTGGTGCGGCGCCGGATCCGGCGATACGGTCCCGCAACTCCTCGGCCTCGCTCGTGCTCAATGCATCCGATGCATCTGCATCGACGTAAACCGGATCGGAGCCGAGCGCCTGGGCCGCCTCGTCGATGATCGGTCGTTCACTTTGAGCGGCAGCGCTCGCGGCCGCCGGCATCAGAAACGCGGCGGCCAGCAGCGGGATCAAGAAACGCGGCGGGCGCATACGGCAAGTCTGCCTCATGCCGGCGACTTATCCGCGCGCCGGCGCTGTGGGTGGGCCATTCTGCGGGCCCCGTGCTGCCGTATGCTCGGTGACCACCCTTGATGAGCGATGGGCCGGTCGGCCCTGCGATCCTCACGACCTCGGCCGTGGAAGGAGCGAGACCACATGAGCTTGATGCGACGACTATCGATGATCTTCAAGTCAAAGGCGACCAGGGCGCTGAACGACGCGGAAGATCCTCGGGAAACGCTCGATTATTCCTACGATCGACAGCTCGAGCTGCTTCAGCAGATGCGACGTGGTGTCACCGACGTCGCGACGGCACGCAAACGCGTCGAGCTGCAGGCGGAACAGTTGCAACGAAGTGCGCACAAGCTCGAAGACCAGGCGCGCCAGGCCCTCGAACAGGAGCGTGAGGATCTGGCTCGCGAGGCCCTGGCGCGACGAGCGGCCATAACCAGTCAGGCAGCCGAGCTCAAAGAGCAGCACGATCACCTAAAGGGCGAGGAGGTCAAGCTGGTCGAAGCTTCACGTCGACTCGAAGCAAAGATTCAAGCGTTTCGCGTGCGCAAGGAAACCGTCAAGGCAGGTTACAGCGCAGCCGAAGCGCAAGCCCAAGTTGGGGAAGCGCTATCGGGAATCTCCGAGGAGATGGGCGACGTCGGTCTCGCCATGCAACGTGCCGAGGACAAGGTTGCCGCGATGCAAGCTCGTAGCGGAGCCGTCGAAGAGCTGATGGCCTCGGGGGGGCTCGACGACTTGTCCTCCAGCAGCGACCCAATCCAAGCCGAGCTCGATCGTGTCTCGACGACATCGGGTGTGGATTCGGAGCTCGAGAAGCTCAAACAAGAACTGGGGGCCGGCGATAAGGGCGACAAGAAAGGGCTGGCTTCGGGCGCGGAGGGAAGCCCATGATCGTGCGCATCCTCAACGAGGGCCAGTATGACGTCCCAGACATCGCCATTGAGGAGTTGAACGCGCTCGACGACGGGGTCGTTGCCGCGATCGACGCCGACGATGCGAGCTCTTTCAGCACGTCGCTCGAGCGGTTGCTGGAAAAGGTCCGTGAACGCGGGCAAGTTCTTCCCGACGACTTCCTGGGCCCTTCAGAGCTCATACTTCCGGGCCTCGACTCGAGTCTCGAGGAAGTGCGCTCGATGCTCGGCGACGAAGGGTTGATTCCCGGCTAACGCTATAACTCCCTGATTGAGCCGCCGGAGCGTGGCTTCAGCTAGACCGGCTGGGTCCGACCTTCCCCGTCGCGAAGCCACAGCGACACGTGCGCCGGCTGCATCGTCTCGTGAACAGCCGCCAGAAGCTCGCCGGTCAAGCTTTCGAGGTCGACCTCTGCGCGCGGTCTGTCGGTGAACTCTTCGAGGGTCCTCGAGGCATCGTACTTGCGCCGGTAAAAGCGGCGATCAATAAAACCCTGGATGCGCGCACGAGCGGGACGGAACAACGCGGCAACCGCCAGCGTCGACGCGGCGACCGCGAGATTGTTGGTCTCCTGACCCGTAATCTGCCGGAGTGCGCCGCCGAAGGCCCCCACGCCCGCGATGTAGACGAGTGCAAGAAACGCACTGACCGCGGCGTACACCAGCGTGCGATTGACGATCCGATCTATGTCATACAGCCGGTACTTCATGATCGCCACTCCGAC
>JACDBF010000222.1 GCA_013695055.1 Actinomycetota bacterium | reverse complement strand
GGCGCGGGAAAGTCGACGCTCGTGAATTCAATCGTGCGCACCGAGGCTTCTCCCGCAGGGGTTCTGCGCCCCACCACGCGTTCCCCGGTCCTCGTATGTCATCCCAGCGACGGGCATTACTTTCGCGACGATCGAATCCTCCCCGGGTTCGCCCGCACGACGGGTGCGCCGCCCGTTGCCGTAAAGAGCCTTCATCTGGTTCTCGACTCCGATGTTCCGGCGGGTCTGGCCCTTCTCGATGCCCCGGACATCGATTCTGTGGAGACGACCAATCGCGCGCTGGCGTCAGAGCTCCTTTCGGCAGCAGACCTCTGGTTGTTCGTCACCACGGCGGCACGCTACGCGGATGCGGTTCCTTGGGAGCTGCTGCGAAAGGCCCAGATGCGCAGCACCGCTCTGGCAGTGGTGCTCAATCGCGTGCCGGGTGAGGCTCTTGAAGAGGTAACCGAACATCTGCGAACCATGCTCGGGAAAGGCGGGCTCGAACGCGCTCCGATCTTTGTCATCCCGGAGTCGAGCTTGGATCACGGGTTGATCGATGAGTCCGCCCTGGCTCCCGTGCGTGAATGGCTCCTCGCCCTTGCCGCCGATTCCGAGGCTCGGTCGGTGGTGATGCGCATGACCCTTGAAGGGGCCCTCGACAGCTTGACCGAACGGGTGCGCGTCGTTGCGGACCAGCTGGACGCACAAACCGGAGCGGCCGATGCCCTGGGCCGGGGGGTGAAGGAAGCTTATGGAAGCGCGCTGGGTGACATCGAAGATGGTTTGAGCGGCGGCACGTTGCTCCGCGGGGAGGTTCTCGCTCGGTGGCAGGAAGTCGTCGGAACCGGTGAGCTCATGCGCAATCTCGAGCAGCGAATCGGGTGGCTCCGCGACCGGGTGCGAGAGTCGGTTCTCGGGCAGCCGTCCCCCGCCTCCGAGGTTCGGACCGCTCTGGGAAACAGCGTGGAGACCCTCGTCGTAGCCGCGGCCGATCGGGCCGCGGAACGAACGGTCGAGTCATGGCGGGCGCAATCCGGGGGCCGTGCTGTGCTCGCCGGAAAGGACTCTGTGATCGGCAGGTCATCCAAGGAGCTCCCAAGGCTGATGGCCGACGAGGTGAGGGCCTGGCAGCAGCGAGTGCTCGAGCTGGTGGCCCAGGAAGGAGCTTCGAAGCGCGCGACGGGGCGGATCCTTTCAATGGGCGTCAACGGATTGGGAGTTGCGTTGATGGTCGCCGTGTTTGCGCAGACGGGCGGTCTGAGCGGTGGCGAGCTGGTGATCGCCGGTGGGACCGCCACGGTGAGCCAGAAGATTCTGGAGGCCCTGTTCGGCGACCAAGCGGTGCGCACCTTGACCTCGCAAGCTCGTGCAGATCTATTGCGGCGCATAAAGGCGCTCTTCGAGCATGAAGCTCAGCGTTTCGAGAAGCTGCTGGAGGACGTGACCCCACAACCGGGCCAGGCCGACCAGCTCGGCGCCGTCGCGCGTGACGTACAAGCCGCGCGGAAACAGGGATCAGCGTGAACCGGTTGCTTGCTCGGAGGAAAGATCATGACTTGGAGACGCGCCTCGGAGGACTTTCCGAGGCCGTGGGAATAGCGCGCGGCCGGCTGGATGCTCAAGAGATTCGCGAGACGAACGAGGTCCTCGAAAGAGCGGACGAGCGCTTGGAGTTGTCGCCGGAGGCGACAGTGGTCGCGCTCGCGGGCGCGACGGGGAGTGGCAAGTCGTCGTTGTTCAATCTACTGGCGGGCATCGACCTGGCTACGGTCGGCGTGCGCCGCCCGACGACCGCCACTGCGCAAGCTTGCGTGTGGGGCGAAGATTCAGCCGGGACGCTGCTCGATTGGCTACAGATACCCGAGCGGCACAATCTCGGGCCGGTCGATAAGACGCTCGACGGGATGGTGCTGCTCGATCTTCCCGACCACGACTCAACTGCCGTCTCGCATCGCCTCCAAGTCGACCGTCTGGTTAAGGTCGTGGACGCCATCGTGTGGGTAGTCGACCCGCAGAAATACGCGGACGCGTTGTTGCATGAGGGCTATCTGAAGCCGCTGGCGACTCACGTCGGAGTGATGCTGATGGTTCTAAATCACGTCGATCGGCTCGACCAAGCCGATCGGAAGCGATGCATGCTCGACCTCACACGGCTTCTCGAGAGTGAGGGACTCGGCGAAGTGCCTGTGTTCGGTGTGTCTGCGGTGACGGGCGAGGGACTGGGCTCGCTGCGGGCCGCGCTCGGCCGCAAGGTGACTGAGCGTCACGCGGCGGTCGAACGCCTCGACGCGGATGCCGCCGCCGCAGCGCAAAGGTTGGGCCGAAGCTGTCATGGCGGCGGGAGACCTGGTCGAATCGAGAAACCTCTACGGGCCGCGCTGTTGGAATCGATGGCCGCTGCCGCCGGCGTCGACACCGTCGCGTCGGCCGTGGCCAAGGCGCATCGGCATCGGGCCGCCAAGAAGGTGGGGTGGCCGTTCACGCGCTGGCTACGCAGACTCCGTCCCGACCCCCTGGCTCGCCTTCATCTCGGGGCTTCCACATCGGGGGGCCGAACGTCTCTTCCCGCGCCGACGCCGGTGCAACGAGCGCAGATCGAGACGTCCACCCGGTCGCTTGTCGACGGCGCGACGGGCACTCTGTCCGATCCCTGGCCCGACATCTTTCGCCGGTCCGTATTCGAGCACATCGGCGCGCTTCCCGGCCGCCTCGATCGGGTGGTCACCGGGGCCGATCTCGAGGAACGTGAGCCACGCTGGTGGTCGGCGGCCTCCGCTCTGCAGTATGCCTTGGCGCTAGTAGCCCTCGCCGGCCTCATCTGGCTCACCGTTCTATTCGGAGTCGCGTGGCTGAGGCTTCCGGATCCTCCGACACCGGAAATCGAGCGCATACCGCTACCGACTCTGTTGCTCATAGGCGGCGCGCTGCTCGGCATTCTCACGTCTTTCGCCGGACGTTTGGTGGCAAGAGTGGGAGCCGCCCGCAGAGCGCGCTCGGTGCGTCGCCGCCTTCGGAAAGGAGTTGATCAACTGGCTGAAGAGGAAATCGTTGCACCGCTCGAGAAGGAGCTCGATGAATATGCCAAATTTTGCGCCGCGATCGAACGGGCCGGCGGGTGACCCTTTAGGTTGAGGGGGCCGGCGCCTTGTCCGCGCCGACCTCTCTTAGCTCGACGATCTGCGAGCGCAGCACGAACGAGTCGAGAGGCAAGCTCTGTAC
>JACDBF010000217.1 GCA_013695055.1 Actinomycetota bacterium | reverse complement strand
GATCGGCGCGGATGAGTTGAGAGCCAGCGTCTGCTCGAGCCATGCGCTGCCCTCCACCGCGTGGCCGTGCGTATACCAGAAGCGACCGAGAGCCGAAGCTAGGCGAAGTCCAAGGAGGGCATCGTTCTCTGATCCCGCTTCAGCGCGTTTGATGAACCACGCGAGAGCCGAGCGCATGTTGTCGTGCTCGACCTCCAAATCGGGGGCCGGAGTCTTCCTATCCGCGCGTTCGTCGCTCGCTTCCTCCGCAAAAGAAAGAAAATAGGTCGCGTGCCGGGACCGTAAGTCTGCTCGACTATCACTACTTTCGAGAAGCTCAAGCGAGTACTCGCGAATCGTCGCCAACATCCAGAACCGCACGTCACCGGCGAGGCCCTCGTGTTGCCTCACCAAGCTATGGTCGATCAGCCTCGTCAGCAAGTCGAGGGCGTCGTCATCCATACCGAGAACTCTCTCAACGGCCTCGAAAGCGGCTCCGCCACTAAAAACCGCAAGATCCCGAAAGAAAGCTCTCTCTTGAGGAGACAAAAGGTCATAGCTCCAATCGATCGTTGTTCGCAAAGCGCGATGTCTCACCGGAGAGTCCGACCTTCCTCCGGTCAGCAACTTGAGACGGTCACCGAGGCGGTCCAGCAGCGCCTGTGGTGAAAAAAGCTTGACTCGCGCGGCGGCCAACTCAATCGCAAGCGGCAACCCATCGAGCAGCCGGCAGATCTCGGCCACAGCGGACGCGTTGTCGGCGGTAACTGCGAAGCCTTTTCGAACCGCGGCGGCTCGCTCCACGAATAGCTGCGCCGCTTCCGAACGCTCGACGATCGCCTTAGTGGAGCTTGCCGGAAGGCCGAGTGGTTCCAGAGCGTACTGATGCTCTCCATCGATAGCTAGGGGCACCCTGCTCGTCACGATCATGGTCAGCATCGGGCACCGCTGAAGAAGCTCTGCGACCAGCGAGGCGGCTCCCACGGCCTGCTCGAAATTGTCCACCACCAGGAGAATGCGCATCGCGCTCAGGTGATCGACGAGCGCGCTTACCGTGCTGGGGCTTCCGTCGATCGACACACCCAGGGAGTCGGCTATCTCCGCAGCCACCGCATCACTCTGGGCCCGACTCAAATCTACGAAAAAGGCGCCGTTCGGAAAATCGTCGAGGATGTCCAGCGCCAGGGCGGCGGCAAGGCGAGTCTTGCCCGTGCCCCCTGGACCCGTCACCGTCACCAGTCGAACGGCATCTTGTCCCACCATCTCTTCAAGATCCTCAAGCTCGGCCACGCGCCCTATCAAGGAGCTCGCGTAACTGGGGATGTTCGTTGGAGGTTCAAGCGTCGACGGAGGCGGGAAGTCGGTGGGCAGGTCGCGTGCCTCTACTTGGAACAGCGATTCAGGGTGCTCGAGGTCTTTGAGACGATGGACGCCAAGCTCTCGGAGGTGCAGGTCACCATCGCCGGCCGTTGAGAGAATCCCCGCGGTTGCCTGTGACAGCAAGATCTGGCCCCCGTGTGCAGCGCCGCAGATGCGGGCGGCGCGATGAACGTCGATTCCCACGTAGTTGTCATCGATCACGGTGGGATGCCCGGAGTGGATCCCCATTCGCACCATCACCGGCTCGCCATGCGACCACTCGTGAGACAGAAGGGCGCGTTGGGAAGCCACAGCCGCGCGCAACGCCTTGTCGGCGCTTCGAAAGGCAACGAAGAATGCGTCTCCTTGAGTGTCGACCTCCACTCCGCTGCCCGCGGCGAAGGCAGTCCGCAGAAGCCGGCGGTGGGTACCAAGCGTCGGCCCGTAACTGGTTCCGAGTTTGCGCAGGAGCTTCGTCGACCCCTGAATGTCTGTGAAAAGAAGGGTCACCGTGCCTTGGGGCAGGGCATTCTTGGAGAGGCTTTGGGAGGACTCAGTCACGACAGCTTGAGCCTACTAAGCTGGAAAGCTAACCTTGGTCGGCAGCGAAATGGCCACTTGAAGGAGTCAATGGTGCGCATACAGTCATCCGCCACTTCCGTCTCATGGATCCCCTCCGAAGCGATCCGCGGAGTGACCAAGCTGCCTTTCGAAATGGGCATCACCCGCTACGACGATCCACCCCCGGCGAGCCCCGCCGACCTCCAGGAGTTGCTCGCTTCCGACAGGTTCCGCTTCATCAACGATCTGAGGGCCTGGATCGAAGTCGAGGGTGAACACATCGTGGATTGCGGCTACGAAGGAAGCGGCCATATCAACGTGTCCAAGGTCAGAATGGGCCGCAAGGAGACCGCCTTTGCAGCCATCCCACTCCCCGATATCCAGAAGCCCGCCGAGATCGCCGGCGGCTCGGTCCGTTTCGTGCAGACGGCCGGAGGCAGAACTGCATTTCCCGCTCCTCGAAGGGTCCGTCGGAAACCGTTCGTGCAGATTGCAGCACCCTTGGCGTGGACAACTCTGGCGCTCACCATCAAGGTGGACGGGTCATCGAGCTTCGAGGTAGTTGGAGCAAGCCCGTTCCCGCGACACTGGGTTTACGACCAGTCGATGGAATTGAAGGCCAAGGTCGGCCTGATCAACTTCGACGGTTGGTATCGAGAGGTCTTGGACCAGAACACTCCATGGGGGAATGAGGACTCACCTGCTCTTGTAACCGAAGTGGAAACTGCTTTGGAGCGAGAGCTCTCCGAGAGGTTCATGAGCAAACGGTCGGCCGCCCGGCGAATCAGTGTGACGCCGGGCGAAACCATCGTGGAGCAAGGAGAGCCCGGCGACTCCTTGTTCCTGGTGTTGGATGGCGTACTCGTAGCGGAGATCGATGGCAAACCCATCGCCGAGCTAGGTCCCGGAGCCATCCTCGGGGAGAGGGCGCTGCTCGAGGGCGGCACTCGCACAGCGACGCTTCGGGCGGTATCGGCGTGCCGAGTGGCTCGGTTATCCGGAGAAGACATCGATCCCGGTGCGCTCGCCGAGATAAGCCGCTCGCATCGTCGGGAAGCAACCGACTAGCGTTACCGGTCAGTTCCCCGCGGGTTCTGGATGGCTTTCGCCGGTGGATTCCCATTCGTCACGCAGAATCGACATGAGCAGCTCGTCGTGGAAGCGTCCCCGTACCCACCCCTGCTGCCGCAGTCTGCCTTCCTCGACGAAACCTGCCTTCCGGTAGGCGCCGACCGCGCGCGGGTCCTCCGCCAGCACCTGAAGAGACACTCGATTCATGCTCAGATACTCGAAGGCGTAGCCGACCAACGTTCGGACTGCATCCTGTCCGAAACCTTTTCCCCAATGCACTCGGCCGAGAGCAATGCCTAGCTCGCACCGCCGGTTGAAGTGGTCTATGCGGTAAAGACCGCCCTGGCCGATGGCCCGGCCGTCGACCTCGATGACGAACCAGGCCTCGTCCTTAGACGGATCGGCGGCTTCCCGATCAAATCTCGCTTCGTAGCGGGCGAGCGAAACCGGGTGAATTGGTCCGGCATCGGATCGTACCGCGACCTCGAGGTCCTCCAACAACCTCCATATCTCCGGGAGGTCTTGCCGCGCGATCGGACGTAGGAGAACTCGTTCGCCATTCAACATCGCGGGCGCGCGGTCCTGCCGTAATCGTCACGGTGAAAGGCCCACAACCGGAAGATATCCATGGCTGTCAAGGTACCCGATAGCAACCGCGATCAAATGGCGACCGCGACATGATTCCGAAAGGGCAGATGTTGGCCCAAGGACCTGATCAGGCGGCCGGCGTGCGCGTTCGCGAAGTGAAGGCGGAAGCTAGATCGTGGGCGAGGGCTTCAGCCTCGTCCGGGACGAGCGTAGAGATAGTCACCCGAATCGCCGGCGGCGTCGTCATCCTGAACTGCTCGCCGGCGGCGACCGCCCATTTCCGCGCCAACAGTGCTGCTACTACGCCCGTCTCCTCACCAACTTCAATCCAGACGTTCAGTCCCGTCTTTCCGCTCGCCGGGATCGATCGCCGCGCCAGAGCGCTGATAAAACCCTCGCGCCGGGTTCGATAGGTCTCGGACGCGCGCTCGAGCAACGCCGGCGTGGCCGGATCGCTCCACATGCGCGCGACCGCGCGCTGAAGCACGTGGCTAACCCAACCTGACCCCAGGAGTAAACGGTTTTGAACACGCGCGATCGTCGTCTGATCTCCCGCCATCAATGCGACGCGAAGGTCCGGACCGAAGGACTTCGAAACGGAACGCACCACGGCCCACCTCTCACTGCTCCCCGTGATCGATTCGTAGGGGGCGCCGGACACCGGACCGGCATGATCGTCCTCCACCACCAGCAACCCTGGGTGGCCGGCCACCACCGAGATGAGCTCACGCGCACGGTCTGGCTCGAGTGCCGCGCCCAACGGATTCTGCGCGCGCGGCGTCACGATCAACGCGTCCAGTCCCTGTCGTAGAGCATTTTGGAGCGACTCAGGCCGAATACCGGCGTCATCAATTGCCACCGGCACCGGGACGAGGTTGAGCGACGCCACCAACCGAGACAGCGAGCGCCATCCCGGGTCCTCGAGGCCCACCCGATCGCCCGGCGCGAGGTGGGCGCGCAGGACTCGTTCCACGCCGTCGAGGGCCCCCGAGAGCACCGTCACGGATGCGCTCGCCACGCCGTCGTGCTCGAAGCCTTTGCGCCCCAGCTCAAGGAGACGCTCGTCGTGCGCGTTATGTCCATAAAGGACCGGATCGTTGGGGACGGTACGCAAAACGGGGGCCAGATCGGGCAGCAGCGCCGGATCGGGATTCCCCGAGGAGAGATCCCGAGTGCCCTCCGGAACGGGGAGGGCGTTCGGGGTATGGGCAAGCGGGGGAGCGGCGCTGACCCTCGTGCCGCGCCTCCCGCCGGTCACGACGACGCCTCGCAGCCTGAGCCTGCGGTAGGCCGAGGCCGCGGTCGCGGGGCTCACCCCCACAGCCTCGGCCAGGGTCCGAACAGGCGGCAGAAGGAAGTTGCTCGGGATCTGACCTTCCCGCACCGCCGACTCGAGGACCGAGGCGATCCCCGCGGAAGTTCGGTCTGAGTCCGCATCGTATAGTTCTAGTACGTTCATTCTTTTGTACTATAACAATTCCCACCGGAGGAAAGCGCTCATGAGAGGAAAGGCCACCCCGCGGACCACCGTGCGGCGAGTACCCGGGCGCGGGGCCCACGATCCCGAGTCGATAGACGCATTGATCGACGAGGCCTTGATCTGCCATCTCGGCTTCACCGAGGACTCCGTTCCGTACGTGATTCCCACGATCCATGCGCGCCTCGGCGACACCATCTACTTCCACGGCTCCCCCGCCAGCCGCGCGCTGCGGCGTTCCGGCGGTGCCGAAGTGTGTTTGACGGTCACGCTTCTCGACGGTCTAGTGCTTGCGCGCTCCGCGTTTCACCATTCGATGAACTACCGGTCGGTGATGGTGCTGGGACGCGCTCGCGAGGTAACTGATGCTGAAGAAAAGCTGTGCGCTCTGCGAGCGATCGTCAATCATGTCTGCCCCGGGCGGTGGGACGAAGCCCGCCGACCGAACCTCAAGGAGTTCACGAAGACGCTCGTGGTCGCGCTCCCTCTCGAAGAAGCATCGTTGAAGACCCGCAGCGGCCCCCCAGTCGACGAGGACCAGGACCTCGCGCGCGATGTATGGGCCGGAGTTCTCCCGCTCGAGATGGTCGCTCGGCCCCCTGTACCCGACGACCTCATGATGACCGACACACATGTCCCGGACTACCTTCATTGGACGCGGCCGGCGGAACGACTGTCTGATCTCGCCGACTAGAGATCTGTTCCATGGCCGTCAGCTTCCATTTTTCGAACGCTTGCCGACGCAGAACGCAATCAGAAGCTAGTGAATGCATCGTTCCTGAGAATCGGGACGATCTCGCTCACGTCGTGCTCGCTTGCTATCGATACATCTTCCGTGAAACCCATACCGACGAGCTCGCGGCCCGAGTCGCACTCAAGCAGACAAGTGAGCAGATCCTCGCTCACTTTTTGAAGGGCTTCTACCGCAGCGCGCGCCTCGGGGGACATAGCGGCTTGATCCATGTGGCTGAGTATCGCCCCGCTCCCCACCAGATCCTCGACCGCGAAACGGAGTCCCCCGCTCGGCCATTTCTCTCCCGCCGCGATCACGGCGGCGCTCTGGTGGCGGGCCGCAAGTTCTGCAACCCCCGGGCGTTCCGCAGACATCCGGCAACCACCATTGCGCTCGATTCCGCGGCCCTGCGCGCACACGTCGCGCCGTTGGGAGACGGAAGCACGATGCGATCGCCTGGCGCGAGTGTTGCCAGGGAGGATGGGGAGAGGGACGGTCCCCCGGATGAGCGGTCCCCCGCAAGCTGCGCCCCAGCCGCTGCGGCGAAGGTAGCCGCAGACGAGTCACGCCATTCAAAGGGGAGGACGGACGCCCCTCGGGCGACGGCAACCTCCACCGCAGTGGTGAACGAAAGTATGTCCACGATCACCACCAGCTCGCAAACGGGGGCCAGCGAAGCGACGCCTTCCCGGCCCCAGCCAAAACGGACCGCAAACGGACTCTGATCGAAGCTCTCTGTCCCAGCCAAACGATCCTCTTCGATGTTCATTCGTTGGCCCTGTTCCGGTCCCCTGCAGACCCCGCCTTCAACCTAGGCAAGGGATCGAGCCGCTGACCCAAATCATTCCGAGTCCAATCGAGAGCGCACCTCGTCGGGTGATGCGGGAACGTTGTAGACCGGGGTACCGGGTTGCTGCCGGCGACCCGCTGCCAGATCGCCGGCGTCAACTCCAGTGAAGCCGATCTCATCGATCAAGTCGAGCGCGATCGCCTTCGCCTTTGCGTCATCGCCCGCGACCGGAATTCCAAGTCGCTCTTCGGACCGACGCTCGGGATGCGCCTCGTTGAGCAAGCGCTCGAAGTAAACGGTATTGAAGGCTTTCACAACCCGCGCTCCAGGAAGATGCGCGGCGACAAGCTCGGAAGACGTCTGCTCTCCCGAATCGAGCTCGTTGATATTTCCATCGCGCTCCGGGTAGTAGTTGTTGGCATCGACGACGACCTTGCCGGCGAACTGCTCCGCAGGCAGAGACCTCGCCGCGCTCAGCGGCACCGCGATCACGACCACGTCGCCCCACCGGGCCGCGTCCTCAGCCGTCCCCGCCTGCGCTCGGACGCCGATGGATTGAACAAGGCCCTCCAGAGTGTCGGGCCCCCGTGAGTTGCTGAGCAAGACGTCATGTCCCGCCTCGGTAAACCGCACGGAAAGAGCGTGGCCGATCTTGCCGGCCCCAACAATGCCAATCTTCACAAGGCCTCCGTTCTCGGTTCCAACCTGCTGCGGCAAACCTCGGAGACCGAGGCGGCATTCCCGGCGGCGTCGATAGGTCAACCTCCGCCTACCTGTGACGCCATCAGAACCATTACCAGCCGGCCAGGTCGCCCCTCCTATACTCAATCCTGACCGTCGCCATCCACTCGCGCCCGTAGCTCAGATGGATAGAGCATCGGACTTCTAATCCGAGGGTCGGG
>JACDBF010000166.1 GCA_013695055.1 Actinomycetota bacterium | reverse complement strand
TCGTCAGAGGAGGAATGGGCGTGATCACCTCGCAGATGGCCGACGCGGTCCGGGCGGCCGGCGGGGAGATACGCCTCGGGGCAGAGGTCGCAAGCGTGCGCCTCGATGACCGCAGGCGAGCGTCGGGGGTGGTGCTCGCCTCGGGTGAGGAGATCGAGGCCACGATCGTGTGCTCGAACGCCGACCCCAAGCGCACCGCCCGCCTCGCTCCCGAAGAGGCATGGTCGCCCGAATTCCTCCAGGACATCGAGCTTCTGCCTAGCAACGGCCCGGTCGTGAAAGTCAACTGCGCGCTCTCCGGCTTGCCCCGGTTCCGGGGCCTTGGCAACGGCTCTGAGGCCGGGCCGGAGCACCGGGGCATGATCGTGGTAGCGCCATCGATCGATTACCTCGAGGACGCCTGTCGGGCCGCCGCCGAGGGACGGCCGGCCGATCCGATGTTCTGCGAGGCGTGGATCCAGACGACTACCGAGCCCGAGCTTGCGCCCGAAGGCAAGCACACGCTGTCGGTGTTCGCGCAATATGCCCCCTACGACCTCGCTGAGGGCACATGGGACGAGCGCCGGGACGAGATCGGGGACATCGTGCTCGGCACCCTCGAGCGCTACGCGCCCGGCCTGACCGACTTGGTCGAGGATCGGCTGGTGCTCGGCCCGCCGGACCTCGAGGCCCGCTTCGGCCTCACCGGGGGCAACATCTTTCACGGAGAGATCCTGCCGGATTGGCTCTTCGACAAGCGTCCCTCGGCGGGCTGGCACAGGCACCGCACGCCACTGCCGGGCCTCTATATGTGCGGTTCGGGAACCCATCCCGGAGGGGGAGTCTGCGGGGCTCCGGGCCGCAACGCCTCGAGAGCTGTGATCGAAGATCTCGTCGCCGCGGGAGACCCCTTTCCCGGTCAGGCTTAAGCTCAAAGGCTGGACGGCCGATATAGCCTCATCACAGAAGCGGGCTGTCGTAACATTGACAACAGGAGTATCAATCTCGGACGGGTCTTCTCGTCCAGGAGGTGAACGAGCGATGGGTCTTGGAGCAAGCCTTTTTCTGATCGCGGTCGGAGCCATTCTGACGTGGGCGATCGAGTTCGAGACCTCGGGCATCGACCTCAATGTCGTGGGCGTGATCCTCATGATCGTCGGCGTCATCGGCCTGCTCATGTCTGTGCTGTTTTGGAGCAGCTTTGCGCCGTTCCGACGCGAGGAGCGCACTGTGGTTAGAGATCGCGAGATTCTCTAGCCTGCGATCGGATCGACTTTCTCGCACGCCGTCTCTAGCCTGATGTCATCGATAGGGACGCCTTTGTCAGCGCGCTGAGAGGCTCAACGTGCGCACGATGGCGTTCTCCACCTCGACGGCGTGCTCCTTGGAGGTCCCGCTGGAAAGGATGGAGAACTGGGCCCAGTGGTCTCGGCGCTGCAGCCATATCCAGCCCGATAGGGCCGAGACGTTTTCGAGGGTGCCGGTCTTGGCCCGCAGCGCCACCGAGCCGAGGCGGTCCTCGAGGGTTCCCTGCCCGCCGCCGGGAAGGGATCTTCGGAGCGCCTCACCCCACGGGGAGTTGCCGGCTACCTCCAGAAGACGCGTTATCCCGCGCGCCGAGACGTGATTGGCATGCGAGAGTCCCGAAGAGTCGTGCGACTCTATGGTGACCCCGTTACCCCGGGCCCAGGCCGCGATCGCGCGCGCTCCTGCAGCGATGCTCCCCGGGGGTCCGTAGCGCTCAGCCGCCAGGCGCTTGCCCAGCATCTCGGCAAAGAAGTTCGAGGATCTCCGGTTCATGTGGCGCATGAGCTTCTTCAAGGGGGCCGAGCGGACGGCCGCAACCGGGCTGAGACCCTGGGGCGCCGGCCCGGCTCCGGGGGCCCCGTCCACCCGCACTCCCAGCTTTTCGAGGCGGTCGGTAAGGGCGGCCGCAAACCGGCGTTCGGGATCGAGAATGTGGCGTCCTCTCGCGGTGTTGCCGTTGAGCGCGAGGGCGGTGGGGAGCGCGATGTAGAGGCTCTGGTAATGGCTCAGCCAGCCGGGCGCGTCCCAGTCGCGCAGGAAGTAACCGGTGCTTCCCATGACCCTGCCTTTGATCCGATGGATGCCGGCGGCGGCGATACGCCGCGCCAAGCGTCCGACATAGGTGGGCCGGATGCCGAGCGACCGAGCGAAGGGCCCAGCGCCCACCGCGCTTGGATCTCCCCGCCCGGCTATCCACAGGCGTCCAGAGACCACTCCGCCGGACACGTTCCGCGCACGCGCGTAGGTCGGCACGCGCGCGCGGGGACCGAAGGCGTCGAGCAGCGCCATCGAGAGCAGGAGCTTCTGGTTGGAGGCGGGTCTACGTCGAACCTTGCCGGCGTGCCCGTAGATAAAGTCGCCGTTGAAGGCGACCGAGACCCCGATGTTCAGGCCTCTGGTCAAGTGATCGATCCGCGCCTTCCACTGGGGCCGGGCCGCGGCGGCGGGAGCTCGTCCCACAGCGAACGAGAGCGATTGCGCTCGCGCGGGGCCGAGCATCGCAGTCAACGTCAGGGCAAGAAGTATCAAGAGAGCGCGCCGCACGCCCCCAGTCTGACTCTTTCCCTCCTATCGGGCGCGCCCGCGCGCGCCGACGCAGCTCAGGGGGGGTCGCCCGCGCCGCGCTTCACCCGGCGTCGTCGAAGAGCGTCACGTCGGTGGGGAACAGCGACAGCTGGCCCTTAACGGCTCGCTCGGGAGGGGGCCGGTCGATGGCGACCGCCAGGCGGTGGTAACCCTGCTCGCGGGCAAGCTGGACGGCGCGTCGGCGTGCTTTCTCGGCCTCTTTCGCCTCATCTCTTTGCTCGGCGGCATCGATGGCCTGATCGACTAGCTCTGACTCCCACGGCGGCAGCTTGCCTTGTTGCATGCGGTCGAATCCCTCCTCGGTCGCTCTTCCCCGCAGCGACGGGGGAAGTGGAGTATGGGCCACCGAGGGACCGAACCGACGGATTTCCCGGCCCCGACGGGAGGCCCTCAGGACGCGCCGAGGCCCCCGGACGAGCCGAGGGCCTCGTGCCTTGTCGATTCCCATCTACTGCAAGTCACCTCTACCGTCAGGGGCGCCTTTCCCCGTGGCCTTGTCGCCTGTGGCAGGCCCCCATGAGCAGATGGAAAATCCTACCGACCTCCAATGCGTTCCGCAATGCCCATGGGGAGACGATCCGGCGCCGTCCGTCGCGTCCGCCACCGTGCTCTTAGTGCGGGCGGCTTTGGCGTCCTCCTTCCTCTGGTTGGAGGCGACCGAGTTTCGTGTCGCAGGCCGGCTGTAGGTTCCGATCATGAAAGATTTATCTCGCAAAGATTTATCTCGTGAGGAAGACTCAACGCCCACGATGGGCTTCGACCCAGATCAGCAACAGGTGGTGGATCACCGGAACGGCCGCTTGCTCGCGCTGGGGGGGCCCGGTACGGGCAAGTCCACGGTGTTGGAAGAGCGGTTCGTGCGACTGGCGCTCTCGGACGGCTGCGCGCCCGACCGCGTCTTGTTCCTCGTCACCAACCGTGGACAAAAGATCGTCGCTCAGGACCGAATCACCAGACGCCTGTTGTTCGACGAGGGCATAGAGGCGCTCATCGAAGTGCCTGTTTATACGTGGCACGGTCTGGCCCACCACCTCGTCAGCCGGCACTACGAGCGGCTGGAGTATCCCGAGCCCCCCGTGCTGCTCACAAGTCCCGAGCAATGGGGGGATGTGCGGGACGCGCTCGCGTCCGAGTCCGACGTCAACTGGCCGCACTACAAGTCCATGCTTCGCAGCGAAAGCTTCGTCGACGAGGTCGTGGACTTCTGCATACGAGCCGAGCAGCGCGTGCTCCAGGAGGCGGAGCTTCGTCGTCTCACCGAGGCTCGGCCCGAGTACACCGAGATCATCCGTTTCTACCGCCGGCACCGCAACCGATTGCGCGTGGGGGCCCGAATTGACTATCCGACGTTGCTCGAGGACGCGACCAGCTTGATCGCAGACCACGATGACGTGCGGGCCGGGCTTCACGGCCGCTTTACGCACATCCTCGTGGACGACGCGCAGGAGCTGGCGCGGGTGCAGCAGAGGCTCTTGCTTTTCTTGGCGGGCGCCGACGCGGGCGCCTCCGAGGTGGACGGTCGCTCGCTGGTTGTGGCAGCCGACCCCGATTCCTCGATCGAGGCTTTCCGCGGCGCCGAGCCGGAATGGCTCGGTCGGTTCGAAGCGGATTTCGGCGCTCACCAGAAGGTGTCGCTCGGGACCTCGTACCGGCTCGGCGCCGAGCTGGGGGGCCGCGCCAACCAATTCATAGAACGTACCGGCGAGGCCGGGCATCGCCCACAGAGCTTCGCGGGCGCCGCCGGCGTGGAGGCCTGGAGCTTCGCCGGTCTTGCGGCCGAGGCCGACGGCGTGGCGCGCGCCCTCCGGCTGGCTCATCTGAAAGATGGCGTGGCGTACGAGGACATGGCCGTTCTCATGACCTCTCCCGCGTCGATGCTGCCGCCGCTGGAACGCGCCTTGGGGGCCGTCGAGGTGCCGTATTCCATCTCGGTTCCGGAT
>JACDBF010000128.1 GCA_013695055.1 Actinomycetota bacterium | reverse complement strand
CCTTGCGCTGTTTGGAGATCGCGACTCGATGGTGGCCGTCGACCACGAAGTAAGAGTCGGCGACCTTGTACACCACTATCGGAGGAAAGGTCTCTGGAAATGTCCGCTCCACGCGGGTCCAGCGCTCTCTCAGATCGGGTCGCAGCGGCAAGAAATTGCGGTCGAAGTCGTTGGAACGGCCGGCCGTTCCGACGATGGCCTTGATGGGTACCGGGCGAATACCTATGTAGGTCTGCTCGAAGAATCGCAAGCGATCCTTTACCTCGTCGAAGGGAAGCAACCCACGATCGTGCGTGCCGGTGACGATGCGCGCGAAGCGCCCATAAGCCTCGCGACGGCGAGCCTTCTCGAAAGTGGATGGCAGTGGATCCCAGCTCATTAGCTCTTCCTACAACTCCAGCATTCGGTGACCGACCACGTTCACGATAGTTGTGCTCCCCAGGCGATGGGTTGGTATCACTCGACCATACGGGTGCACGTGCCCGTGAATGAGAAGCTTGGGCGACAATCGGGTGACCAAGCGGTGAAAGGCAATGAAGCCTCGATGCGCCGGATCATCGCCGTCGCCGATGCCGTACGGAGGCGAGTGGGTGATGAGGATGTCGATCTTGCCGTGGGAGCGCGCTCGGCGGCTGACGCTCGACAGCTCGAGGCGCAGAGCCCGGCGGGTCATCTGACGCTGCGTGTACTGATTGGAGCCCGGCTTGTAGCGCACCGAACCCCCGAGGCCGGCGATGCGCACGCCCGCCTCGTGCACGACCCGCCCGTCGGTGTTCGAGCACCCCATCGGGCCGGCCGGCTCTCGCCTCAAGGTCGCAAGCGAGAGGGGCCGCTGGAAGTCTTGTGAGCTGAGGGTCTGCGGTTTGGCCTTGAGGTCTGGATCGTGGTTTCCGGGCACAAAGACGAGCGGCACGTTCACCATCGTGACTATGTACTCGAGATAGTCGAAGGGGAGATCGCCGCAGGCCACGACCAGGTTGGGGTCGAGCCGTCGCACTCGCCCCGACCACAGCGAGTCCGAGACCTCGTCGGCGATCGCCAGTATGCGGGTCACCCGACGATCTTAGGAGGACTCATCACGGGCCCGCCGCGGGCCATGTGACGGCCTCCCCTCAGAGGTAGACTTCCCAACGTCAATCCGGCTCGATCCGGGGGACCGGCTCGATAGCGGACGCCGACAGGGGGAGGGGGCTGCATGCGCCGGGGGGTATCACGCAGGGAGTTCTTGAAGCTGTCGGGAGCGGGCATAGCGGGCGCCACGCTCCTCGGGGGCTGCAAGGATCTGGCTTCCGGTTTCAAGTCGGCTTCGACTGCCGGGCCGAACACCTTGGTTCTGACCAAGGGCCCCGACACGAGCGGGACTCTCCAGAAGGCCATCGACACGTTCAACAAGGAGGACCACCCCTTCACCGTCAAGTGGGAGGTCGCGTCGGCCGACACGGGGCTTTACTTCGACAAGATGAGAACCCAGTTCCAAGTGGGCGGCGGCGAAGCCGATGTCATCGGTGCAGATGTCATCTGGCCGGCTCAGTTTGCGGCCAACGAATGGATCGAGGATCTAAGCGATCGCTTCACCGAGGAGATGCAGAGTGACTTCTTAGCCTCGACCATCGAAACCTCCATGTACCAGGGCAAGATTTACGGCGTTCCCTGGTACTCGGACGCGGGGCTCCTCTACTATCGCAAAGACCTGCTCGACAAGGCTAACTTCCAGCCGCCGAAGACGTGGGAAGAGATGCTGATGCAGGCCCGAAAGATCCAGGCCGACGAGGGCTTGAAATACGGGTTCACTTTCCAGGGGGCGGAGTATGAAGGCGGAGTATGCAACCAATGCGAGTACATCTGGAACGCCGGCGGCGACGTCCTGGCGGAAGATGATCCCAGCAAGGTCCTGATCGGCGAAGAAGGAGCGGTGCTGGGCTATAAGACCGCTCAGGATAACGTTCTGTCGGGAGTGGCGACCGTGGCCTCTGCGACCTACAAGGAGCTCGAGTCCCTCACGCCCTTCATCCAGGGAGACGCCGTCTTCAATCGCAACTGGCCGTTCGGCTACTCGATCGCAACCGGCGGCAAGGCGGCCGGATCGTCGCTCAAGCCCGAGTGGGTGGGGGTCGCCCACCTGCCCACGACCAACCCGGACGACGAAGGCTTCGCTTGTCTGGGGGGCTGGGACTTTTGCATCAACGCCTTCTCCGATAAGAAGGACGAGGCCTGGGAGTTCATTCAATGGATGATCCGGCCCGAGATACAGAAGACGTTTGCGATCGACGCGGGTTTCCTTCCCCCTCGTAAGAGCTTGTTCGAGGACAAGAAGCTTCTCAAGGAGCAGCCCGTCATGGAGCTTGCGAAGTCGTCGTTCGCAAGCACCAGGCCGCGTCCCAGCGTCAATCCCTTCTACTCGGACATGTCGCTCGACATGGCACAAAGCTTCAACGACACGATCAAGGGAGATGTGACGCCGGAAGAAGCTACTGCCGAGCTAGACAAGAAGCTCAGCCGCATAGCTTCTGCCGCCGAGAACGTCTTCAATGTCGGCGAGTAAAGCTTCGACAGAAGGGATCGATACTCCATGAGCGTCGCATCGGAAACAGGGCTTCGGAAACGGCAGCAAACGGGAGTCGTCTCGGGCGCGTGGCGGTCTATCAGGGGCGAGTTCACCGATCCAGAGAAGCGCACCGCGTACTGGATGATCCTTCCCACCCTGCTGGTAGTCCTTCTGATCGCCGCAGGGCCCATTCTGTACGCGATCTATCTGAGCTTCTGGAGGGTCCTGCCAAACGGCCAGACCTTCATCTGGCTCGACAACTACGTCACGCTGTTCACCGACTCCGGGTTTTGGGGAGCGGCCATCAATACGGTCGTTTTCACCGTTGCGAGCGTCGGACTCGAATTCGCGCTGGGCTTGACGATCGCCGTGGTTCTCAATCGCGGGTTTGTGGGACAGGGCGCGGCCCGGGCGATAGCGATCGTCCCGTGGGCCTTTCCGACGGTCGTGTCGGGCATCATGTGGCGCCTGATGTACACCGACCAGGTCGGTATCTTCGCCTATCTCGCCGATCAGCTCGGTTTGGTCACCGGCCCCATTCTCGCCAACAGCACCGCCGTTCTGCTGGGCGCCGTCGTCTCCGATGTCTGGAAGACCACACCCTTTGTGGCCTTGCTGCTCTTGGCCGGGTTGCAAGTGATTCCGGGCGACGTCTACGAAGCGGCTCGCGTCGACGGCGCAACCAAATGGCAGCAGTTCACCAAAGTGACGATGCCCTTGCTCAAGCCGGCCATCCTGGTGGCGCTCTTGTTTCGGACTCTGGATGCGTGGCGCGTCTATGACCTGTTCTGGTCGATGACCGACCGCCAGCTCGATTCCCTGTCCGTTTACACGTACAAGTTCGTGAGGATCAGCCAGCTGAATCTCTCGGTCGGCAACGCGGCCGCGGTACTCGTGTTTCTGAGCTCGCTGGCGATTGCGTTTGGCTTTATCAAGTTGCTCGGCACGCGCGCACAGGAGGCATGATGAACAAAGGCTTTAAGACCCCAGCGCACGCGATCGGCTTTTATACGGTGGTTTTGATCTTTGCTTTCTTGACCTTGTTCCCGCTGCTGTGGGTTCTCAAGATGAGCCTCGTGAGCGACACGGAGTTGTTTGCGTCCCCTCCGACATTCTGGCCCGAGAGCGTGACGCTGAAGTCTTTGACGGCCGGTAAGTGCCCGCTTGTCGGCGGCATCAAGTTCCCATGCCCCGAGAACTTCCAGACCGTGTTCATTGACCCCATTTTTAGGGCGGGCCTCGCAAACACCTTGGTGATAGCGGGTATCACGACGATTATCTGTCTCACCATCGGGTCGATGGCCGCCTACGCGCTCGCGCGGATCGAGTTCTTTGCCCGGCGACCCGTGCTTAGTTTGGTGCTGGCGATCAGCTTTTTCCCGGCAGTCGCCATTATCGCTCCGCTGTTCCTGCAGTTTCAGAAAGCCGGCCTCATCAATACCTACTGGGCCGTCATCATCCCAGACGTGCTCTTCGCCTTGCCGTTGACCGTCTATCTGCTCGTTGCCTATTTCCGTGAGTTGCCCGAGGATCTCGAAGACGCGGCCAAGGTCGATGGGGCCAACATTTGGCAGGCGTTCTTTAGAGTGACCGTCCCTTTGTCCATACCCGGCATCGTCACTACCGGCCTGCTCACGTTCATTTATGCGTGGAACGAGTTCTTGTTCGCCAACACCTTGACGCTCGATCAACAGGCGCAGCCGGCGACCGTCGTGATTCCGCAGTTCGCCACTACCTATACGACGGATTACGGGGCGCAGGCGGCGGCCGCGCTGGTTCTCACGTTGCCGCTCGTGATCCTCGTGCTGTTCTTTCAACGAAAGATTGTGTCCGGACTGACTGCAGGCGCTACCAAGGGATAAGTGCCGGGGCGCACGTGGGACAAGCTTTATAAGTCGCGCCCGCTTCCTCCTGTCGCGCGAACGCATCCATACTCGAAAGAAGGGATTTGACGATGCCTGCCGACAAAGTGTGGTGGCGCGACGGGGTTCTGTATCAGATCTATCCTCGTTCGTTCTCCGACAGCAACGGGGATGGCATAGGCGACCTGCGCGGGATCATCGAGCGCCTCGATCACCTTGGCTGGCTGGGGATCGACGGCTTGTGGATCAATCCGGTGATGCCTTCTCCGAACATGGACTGGGGTTATGACGTCTCCGACTACAAGGCCGTCGACCCCGAGCTGGGGACGCTGGAGGACGTCGATGAGCTCGTGGCAGAGGCGGGTCAGAGAGACATTCGGATTCTCTTCGACCTCGTGCCCAATCACACGAGCGATCAGCACCCCTGGTTTCGTGACGCCATTGGAAGTCGCACCGCGCGCTATCGCGATCTCTATGTGTGGGCGGACCCCAAAGAAGGGGGCCCGCCCAATAATTGGTTGAGCGTCTTCGGCGGCGAATCGGCGTGGGAGCTCGACGAGGCTAGCGGTCAGTATTACTTGCATAACTTCCTGCGACACCAACCTGATCTGAATTGGTGGAACGACCAAGTGAGGGAGGAGTTCGACGACATTCTGCGTTTCTGGTTCGATCGCGGAGTAGCGGGCTTTCGGATTGATGTCGCTCACGCAATGATCAAGGATCGAGAGCTGAGGGACAACCTGCCGGTCGACGACGAGACAGACGAGAGGGCTCGGCGGATCGGCCAGCAGCCCATCTACAACATGAACCGCCCCGAAGCGCACGAGGTCATTCAACGGTGGAGAGCCCTGTCCGACCGGTTCGATCCACCGCGGATTCTCGTTGGTGAGACCTTCGTGCTCGATCTCGGGAAGATGATCGCGTTCTACGGAGAGAGGAACGACGAGCTCAACCTTGCGTTCAACTTTCCATTCGTGTTCGCTTCTCTCGATGGCGGCGCGTTGCGGAAGGTCGTGGACGAAACTGAGTCGTTGCTCCTTCCGGAGAGCTGGCCGGTGTGGACGGGGTCCAATCACGATGTCGGCCGCCTCGGCACGCGTTGGTGCGAGGGGGCCGAGGATAGAACGCGCTGTGCTCTCATGATGCTTCTTACGCTCAGAGGGACGCCGTTTCTCTACTACGGGGACGAGATCGGCATGGTAGAGCCCGAGCTCACCAAGGATCAGTTGCGAGATCCGGTGGGCCTGCGTTTTTGGCCCGAACCGAGGGGCCGCGACGGATGCCGCACGCCCATGCAATGGACCCCGGAGAAAGGGGCCGGCTTCACTACTCCCGAAGCCACTCCGTGGCTGCCGATCGGTGATGCGGGGGCCTGCAACGTAGCGGACCAGCGCCACGAAGCTCGATCCGTGCTCCATCTCACGCGCGCTTTGATCATGCTCCGCGCTTCGAGCCCCGATCTACAAACGGGCTCGTACGAGCCGCTGGAAACCCCCCAAGGGGTGTGGGCGTGGCGCCGGGGTGAGCGCGTCACCGTCGCTCTGAACCTCTCTTCGCAAGAGGTGACGCTCGAAGATCTATCGGGTGAGGTCGCCCTGTCGACGAATAGGGATCGCGACGGCGACCGAATCGGAGACCGGGTTTCTGTCGGACCCTGGGAAGGTTTGGTCATCCAAACCTAGTTCCGATCCCCCGGGGGAACCGATGAGCTACCGAGTGTCGTCTTTGTCGATGAAGCTGGTCGGATACAGAGCGGGCAAGTCGCTGGCCTCGTCGAGTCTCTGCATGTGCTTATCGTCGAGTCTCCATCCCGCCGCGCCGAGATTGTCCTCGAGCTGCTCCATGGTGCGAGCGCCGATGATGGGTGCGGTGACTCCGGGCCGTGACAGCAGCCAGTTGAGCGCCACCTGCGGATAGGTTTTGCCGGTTTCCTCCACTACCGTGCCGACTGCGTCGATGATGTTCCAGTTGCGCTCATTCGCACGCCGCTCCCAGGCTTCCTCCATATCGGGGCTGGCTTGTTCAATGCGAGAATCCTTCGGCGGTTTCTCGTCCTTGCGATACTTACCCGACAAAAAGCCTCCACCGAGCGGTCCCCAAGGAATAATGCCGAGGCCTTGGTCGAGGCACACCGGCACGACTTCGTAGTCGATATTTCGTTCGACCAACGAGTACTGAGGTTGCAGGCTTATGAACCTTTCGAAACCCTTGGTCTCGCTGATGTGGGCGGCTTTCATGATCTGCCACCCGCTGTAGTTGGACACTCCCAGATAGCGCACCTTTCCTTGATGCACGAGGTTGCTGAGAGCAGAAAGCGTCTCTTCTAACGGCGTGATGGGATCCCAGCAATGGACCTGATAGAGGTCGATGTAATCGGTGCCAAGGCGCCGCAGGCTTGCCTCGCAACCCTGCATGACGTGTTTGCGGGAGACTCCAACGTCGTTCGGGCCTTCATCCATCGGGAATCTGACCTTGGTGGCGAGAACGACGTCGTCGCGCCGGCTCTTGATGGCTCGGCCCGTGAACTCTTCCGAGACGCCAGCAGAGTACACATCCGCCGTGTCGATGAAGTTGCCGCCTTCGTCTATGAAGCGGTCGACCATGGTCTTCGTGCCGTCTTCGTCCACCTCGCGGCCAAAGGTCATGGTCCCGAGACAGAGCTCCGACACCATCACACCGCTGC
>JACDBF010000083.1 GCA_013695055.1 Actinomycetota bacterium | reverse complement strand
GTTCTTGTCATGCGCGTTGCGGTAAGCCGCGTAGCCCCCCAAACCACAAGACAAGATCGGGATCAACAGCAGCAAGAAGAGATACCAGCGGGCGCCTTGCCCATTCCAGTCGAAGAGCGAATATTCGGCGAGATTCCCGAGAGTTCTGCCTCCCACGGTTACTCGGCCCCCTATCTCGACGCCGGCTCCCAACGACAGAGCGATGATAGTGACGACCACATTGGGCAGGAACGCGAGCGAGAACAACAGGCTTGCCGCCGCATCTCTCCATCCGAACGACTGTGGCAAAGACCCAACCGCCAGCGCGGCTATAGCTCGGACCAGGAGCGCGGCGATCGCCAGCGCCCCCGAGGCGGCAAGCATGAGAGAGCCCGCCCCGACCCCCTCGAACGCCACCCGCGACCTCCGCTCCAGAGAGGCGCCTAAACCCACGATGTGGGCGCGAAGGGGCAGGTGTGCGCGCGCGGCTCCGGCGACTCCGAAGGCGACCCCCCACGCGCATCCGTAGAGGAGCGCCTCGCCGGCGTGGGCGTGAAGCCCCTCACCTTCCGAGCAAAGTCTGAAGAGCAGAGCCGTAGCGAAGCACAGGAGGCCGAAGGCGAGGCCGGCGGCCGCGCCCTCCGCCAGCGCGCCGGGAAAGGCGCCTTGCCGCTTGCGCGCTTGTTGATTCGCCGCCCAGGCGAACCCGAGGCCGATTCCCAGCAGGGTCCCCAAAGGAAGGACGGAAACATCCACGCTCCCAAAAGACAAGGGCGTTCCCAACGAGGCGAGGCCGAGCACTGCCATCGCCGTCACCACCGAGAAGGGGGTGAGATTCGACCCCAGGTTAGGGAACGAGAGCTTGATGGCGACCAGCGACACCGCGCCGGCGAGCAACATCACGAGAAAAGCAAGGCCGGCCGCGGCGAGAACGCCGCCGGATCGGTCGCCGACGGCCTTGAGATACGCCGCCGGTGAGCGGGCAATGCCGTCGTCTTCCCCATCGCGGCCGGGTCCCATCGCGCGCATCTTAGGGTTGGCAGCCGGTCTGCCCTCCCCCCTTTCGGCGCGCCCGTAGACTTCGTCGGTGAAAATGGCGCCGAGGAGCTCGCATCCGGGGCTCGGCTTCGGCTTTTCGATCGGGCATTACACCGACCAAGAAGCCCGGACGGGATGCACCGTGGTTCTGCCGCCGGCCGGCAACGTCGCCTCCTGCGACGTGAGGGGGTCATCACCCAGCTCGCGCGAGCTCGAGCTCTTGAATCCCGAACGTCGCCTCACCGAGATCCACGGCCTGCTTCTCACGGGCGGAAGCGCATTCGGTCTCGCCGCGGCAGATGGGGTCGTGCGCTGGCTCGCCGAGCGCAAGGTCGGCTACAAGGCGGGCGCAGCCACGGTCCCGATCGTTCCGGCCGCGGTCATCTTCGACTTGAGGCTGGGCAAGACCCATGCCACTCCTGGGCCCGGGGAAGGAATCGCTGCCTGCGAGGCCGCAACCGAAGACCCCGTTTCGACGGGCCTCGTTGGAGCCGGGACCGGAGCGACCGTTGGAAAATGGGCCGGTCTTCGCCACGCCCGGCCGGGCGGTTTGGGGATCGCTCATGCCGGCTCGCACGCAGAGCGCGTGGGGGCGCTCGCCGTCGTCAACGCGGTGGGGGACGTCGTCGACGCCGATGGGTCGGTGCTGGCCGGCACCACGGCGCCCGATCCGATCCCAGAGATGCCCGGGCAGGCCCTGCCGACGAATACCGTTTTGGCGCTGGTGGTCGTCGAGGCCAACCTCGACAAGCAGCAGGTGCGCTGGCTCTCCACGCGCGGCTCAGACGGAATCACTGTGTCGATAAGACCTGCCCACACCCGCTACGACGGCGACGTCTGCTTTGCGATAGCGGCTCCGGCTGGGAGCCGGAGGCCCGCCGACCTTGACGCGCTGGGCCGGTCTGCTACCGAAGCGGTGGCGAGCGCCATTCGCGCAGCCGTCGCTTCCCCTGAGGTCTAGAGAACCTCGACGACGATCTTGCCGAACCTCTCGTCTGAATCGAGGTGGCGCAGAGCTTCTACTCCTTGATCGAGCGTGAAGGTTCGCTCGACGACGGGCCGCAGCTTCATGCCTCCCACGAGCCGCAACATGTCCGATACGTCGGCGTCCGAGCCCATGGTGGATCCGATGACCTGCAATTGATTCCAGAACAGGCGGTCGAGATCTAGCTTCGCGGTGGACCCCGCGGTCGCTCCCGCTATCACGACTCGCCCGCCCTTGCGCAGCGACCTCAAACCCTGGATCAGCGACTCGCCTCCCGCGGAGTCGACCACCATGTCGACCCCTCGTTTCCCGGTGAGGCCGCGTATCGTCTTGCCCACGTCTTCGGACCTGTAGTTGATGGCGGCGTCCGCGCCGGCATCGGTGGCGCGTTTCAGCTTGCCGTCGGATGAGGAGGTGACATAGACCCTCCCGGCTACTGGACGCGCTAGCTGGAACAACGATTGCGCCAAGCCGCCCCCGATCCCGGTTATCAGCACCCATTCGCCGGGTCGCAGGCGGCCGCGCGTGAACAACATTCGGTATGCGGTGATGTACGTCACCCCAAAGGTTGCCGCCTCGCCGTAGGAAAGGTGTCCGGGAAAGGGGAAGACGTTGGTCGCGGGAACCCTTACCTTTTCCGCGAGCGTCCCCGGCAGGTGCTCACCCAAGATGCGAAAGCGGGGGCATTCAGAGTGCTCGCCCGCGCGGCAGAGCTCGCAGCCCCGACACGAGATCCCCGGGTTGATCACCACCGGTGTCCCGGGCTTCAGATTGGAAACGTCGTCGCCCACCGAATCGATCTCGCCCGCGCCGTCCGCCCCAAGGGGATGCGGGAACTCATGCGAGATCTTGAGGTCGCCCGAAAGCGTCCAGAGATCGAGGCGATTGAGCGCTGCCGCCTTGATGCGCACGACCACCTCGCCTGCTCCTGGCCGGGGATCTTCGACTTCCGAGAGCTTGACATTGTCGAAGCCGTAACCGTTTAGCGCAATGGCCTTCATTGACTCACCATTTCCCTTGAGGGCGTAGAGATCGTCACCGACGCACGAAGATAACGGATTCGTGTCGCAGGCCCCCTCTAATGTTCTCTTCGAGCCGCCGCTCTTGGGCCCGCCGGAGGTGAAGGATGCCGAACGCAAAGGCCTCGAAGAAAAATGCGCGCAAGCGCAAGTGGCCCCAATGCCACACGTGCTGCAAGCCGATCAGAGTCCCCGACGGCTGGAGCGCGGGCGCGGCCGTGCGCCGCCACTACTGGTCGAAGCACCGCGCAGTGATGCAGCCGGATCTCGGGGGCCGGGATGAATAACGATACCGAGCCGTCTTGTGACTTGGGCGACCTCGTCGTGGTGCTGCTCGCCAGCACCCTCGCGGGACTGCGCGATCGGCTTTCATCCGACGGGTTCGAGGCCGCGGCCGAGCTCGTGGCCGATCTCGTCGAAGCGACCGACGACTACTTGGCGGCCCTGGCGACCGACCGACAGTGAGAGCCCGGCGGATGCGAGTACCAAGCAGCCTGCAGGTAGCCGACCACAACTCAGTCGGCCACCGCTTCCAGCGCCGCCGGTTCCTCAGCGGACAGGTCGACCGCCTGGTCGAGCTTGTCGCGCAGATGATCGAGACGCCGCGCTCCGTCCTCGTACTTCGTCCGGGCATTCCCCAGATGACGACCCAGGACCTCGTACTCCGCCGCGAACCGGCCCATGTCCTGTTCGAGCCGGCCGCAGAAATCAAGGATCTCCTCGGCGTTCTTTTCGATGCTCAAGCACTTGAGTCCGAGAAGGATGGTCTGGAGGTATCCGTAGAGGGTGAGGGGCGACATGGGCACGACGCGCATCTCCATGGCCGTTTCAAACAAGGGCCGCTTGCGGTGGCTGAGGCGCAGGACCTCGGCGTAGACGCCCTCGGCGGGCACGTACATGACCGCGAAGTCGAAGGTGTTCTCGTCGGGCACCACATAGCGTTCGGAGATGGCCCGAATGTGCTGCTGGACATCGCCCGCAAAGGCGCGCTCTGCCTCGGCGCGCTCGATATCGCTCCCCGAGTCGCACATGCGCCGGTAGTTGGCGAGCGGGAACTTGGAATCGATGCACACCAGGCGTCCTCCCGCCTTGACGACGACATCGACAGTCGCCCCGGATCTAAAGCGATGCTGCGTGGAGAAGGAGCCGGGAGGCAGCACCTGTCGAAGAAGCTCCTCGAGCATCGCCTCTCCCATGCCGCCCCTCGCTTTGGGGGCTTTCAGGAGATCTTGTAGGGAGCTGAACTCGCGCGCTTGCTCCGCTACCGAGGTCGTGGCCCGGCGCACGTCGCCCAGGGTGTCGAAGATGTCGCTCGCCATCTTGGCGCTCGTGGAGTGGGTGAGGCTCATGCGCGAATCGATGCCCTCGAGGCGCTGCCCAAGCGCCAACGTCTCTGCCGACACGTGCTGGGACAGCCGCTGCACCTCAGCGCGCACCATGGCCAGGTCGCCGCTCACTGGGTCCACGGTCTGACCCGCGCGGCGCGACACGGCCAGCAGCGCAAGCAGGGCGCAGGCGAGCGCCGTAAGACTGAAAACGAGAAGGGGGTCCATGACCGAAACCCTAGAGGGGGGCTGCGACGGTTTCGGGGATCTTGAGCCCTAAGAGCGTCCGGACGTCCGGAACTCATGGAACGGGGGGCCCCAGCGGGGCACGGCACGCACCACCAGGCGCCGCTCTGCGGTCACATGCAGGAAATGATGCTTGGCGACGCAGCGGGCGCTGAACCACCTTGGCCTGCAGCCATAGAGGTGGGCGCCCCCGCCCCCCGTGACCACGTAGCGGATCCCCTTCAGCGCGCGGCTGGCGGCGTAGATGTGGTCGTGGCCGTTCAGGACGAGGTCGACTCCGCGGCGCCGGAAGAGGCGCGGCAGGTTCGGTCGAAAGCCCGACGTCGATCCATGCCCGGTGCCTGGGGAAAAAACAGGATGGTGGAACGCCACGATCGTCCACCGATCGCCGGCGCGCGCCTTCAGCGCCCGACCCAGCCACTTGCGACTGAGGCGATTGGAGTTGGCGACTACAAAGCGCACTCCCAGACGGCGCACCACGTAGTTGCGTGCCGGCATGCCGAAGAGGGGCTCGTCGAGCTCAGGCCTGCCGTCGTCGGTGAGCACGTCGTGATTGCCAAGGGCTGCTTTGAAGCGGACGCCGGCGTTCAGCAAACACTCGAAGGGATCGAAGAAGGCTGCCTCGAAGCGATCTCGCGAGCCGTAGTCGTAAACATTGTCCCCGGTGGTGATGATCAGGTTGAAGGGATGCTTTCTCCGGTACTTGCACATGCGCCGGGCGACGCCCAATTCCTTGGAGCTACCGCTCCCGAAGTCCCCGATGACGGCGAAAGACAAGCGAGTGGCGGCCGATCCCGAAGGGCGGATCGTCGAGGCGAGCGCTGCGGTCTCACTTAGCGCGAGTGCAATCGAAACGGCCGCCGCAAGGACCGTGAGCGCGAGCCGGCGGCAGGGGGGAAACGTCACCCCCCAGCCGGAGGGACGAGGGGAACGAAACGGGCGGGGGTCAAGAGCCGTCCGCTCGCGAGCTGGCCCGCGACCTTTT
>JACDBF010000027.1 GCA_013695055.1 Actinomycetota bacterium | reverse complement strand
TCGATGTGAAGATCAAGATCGAGCGTCCCAACGAAGAGGCCGCCACCGACATCTACTCGAAGTACCTCACGACCACTATTCCCATCTCTCCCGATGAGATAAAGATCCACGGCTCCGCAGAGGCGGCCGTGGCGGCCATCATCGAGGCGACCGTCGCCCGCATGTACTCGGACGAAGACGAAAACCGCTTTCTCGAAGTCACCTATGCCAACGGCGACAAGGAAGAGCTTTACTTCAAGGACTTCTCCTCGGGAGCCATGATCGAGAACATTGTGCGGCGCGCCAAGAAGATGGCCATCAAGCGAGCAATCGCCGGCGGAGGTAAGGGCATCAACCAGCAGGACATGATCTCGGCCATCCATCAGGAGTACCGCGAGAACGAAGACCTCCCCAACACCACCAACCCCGACGACTGGGCCCGCGTGTCGGGCAAGAAGGGCGAGCGCATCGTCTACATCCGCACGCTCGTGAGCGAGCACAAGGGCACAGAGGGCGCCCGCCAGGTCGAACGAGTCCAAACCGGCCAGTACCTGTAGATCACCTCTACTCTTAAGCGTATGGCCATCCCAAAGATCTGCGGGATCGAGACGGAATACGGCATCTCCGCGCGCGGCCAGTCCGATTTCAACCCGATCCTCACCTCGTCATTGCTGATCAACGCGTATGCCAAACCGGCCTTCAAGCGGGTCAAGTGGGACTACGAAGAGGAGAATCCGCTGCGCGACGCGCGCGGTTTCGAGCGCGCTCCCGCGGAAGGCGCCGTCGAGGATGACTCTGGTTTGGTTAACATCATCCTGCCCAACGGCTCTCGCTACTACGTCGACCACGCCCACCCGGAGTATTCGAGCCCCGAATGCTCCAACCCCTTCGACCTCGTCGTATGGGATAAGGCGGGCGAGCGCATCCTCGAACACTCGGTAGCCGCGGCGACGATGATAATGCCCGAGCAGCAGCGGATCTCGATACACAAGAACAACTCAGACGGCAAAGGCAACTCTTACGGCTGTCACGAGAACTATCTCGTAGACCGCACGACTCCGTTCCCCGATCTCGTCAAACACCTCATTCCGTTCTTCGTGACGCGCCAGATATATACGGGCGCCGGGAAGGTGGGGGCCGAGAACAACGCGGACCCGGTCGACTATCAGATCTCACAACGCGCCGACTTCTTCGAGGTAGAGGTGGGCCTCGAGACGACCTTCAAGCGTCCGATCATCAACACGCGCGATGAGCCCCACGCCGATCCGGAGATTTATCGTCGGCTGCATGTCATCGTCGGCGACGCCAACATGTCAGAGGTGGCCACGTTTTTGAAGGCCGGAGCAACCGCCCTCGTGCTGCAGATGATCGAAGATGACTTTCTGACCGACGACATGGCTTTGTTGGAACCGGTGAAGGCCATGCGGGCCGTGTCCCACGATCCAGGGTGCACGACCGCGCTAGAGTTGGTGGACGGCCGCAAGGCAACCGCGGTGGAGCTTCAGTGGGAATACTTCCGCCTCGCGAAAAAGTACGCGCAGGACAACGAGGTCGATCACTCGTCGGAGGCGGTCCTCGACCGTTGGGAGCACGTCCTCGAGGCCCTCGAGAACGATCCACTGACCCTGTCGGCGGAGCTCGATTGGGTGGCGAAGCTATCGCTGCTCGAGGCCTACCGGGACCGTGACGGGCTCGATTGGGATGCTCCGAAGCTCCGGCTCGTCGACCTCCAATATCACGACATCGATCAAAAGAAGAGCCTTTACGCGCGCTTGGTGAGCTCGGGCAAGATGGAGCGCCTGGTCTCGGAAGACGCGGTCCGCCGCGCCGTCGACCATCCGCCCGAAGACACTCGCGCCTATTTCAGGGGGGAGTGTTTGCGGCGTTTCAGCCCCATGATCGTTGCCGCTTCGTGGGATGCGCTGATCTTCGATACAGGTGACGAGCCGCTCCGCAAGGTGCCCACGCTCGAACCGGGCCGCGGAACCAAAAAGCACGTCCAAGGGCTGTTCGACGCAAGCCCGGACTCATCGACGCTCATCGCCAATCTCGGGGCTTGACGTT
>JACDBF010000369.1 GCA_013695055.1 Actinomycetota bacterium | reverse complement strand
AGGCCGGCCGTGGCGATTTCGTTGGGCAGTCTGGTGGTGATCGATTCGAGCGATCTCTTCCCAAATCATCGCCAATCCTGTCTCCGACACCTTGCCTTCCTTTCTGAGTCTCGTCTTGCCGTCTCTTAGATCGACCTAAAGTGGAAACGACTGCAAGGAGCGCAAGCCAGGGTGATATGTCGACCGATCTTGGTCGCTGCCTCTCAACTACATCGTGCGGCCACGAGCAGCAACCCGCAACCGAGATGTGGAGGGGGAGATGCGTAATGAAGAATCGGTTCGGCCCATGTATCGTCCACACCGGCCCTATCGGGAGGCATGGGAGTGGAGCCGCACCACCGGAGAGAGGCGGATTTGAACCGCCAGAAGAGGACGAACTCGACGGAGCTTTCGGATCCGCAGCTGAGAGCCAGGGGGCGGGTATTGGTGGCAGGGGGAGCGGAGCAATCCTGATTCTGGCCTGGACGCTGATTCTCTGGGCGGCAGCGATCTTCCTAGTGGTAAAGGTGTTGATGGCGATCCCGGCCCCTCCGTCGAGCATCGCGTCACCAAGACGCGTTCCTTGGTCATCGGCCTCCCGTAAGCGGTTCCGGGATGGTTGCCGGGTAGGGTCTCGAGTGAGTGACAAAGGGCATTTGAAGCGGAAGTCGCGCACGAGGACAGTCAAGAGGGAATTTAGCGATGGGAGCTACAACTTCTACTCGAATCGCTTGGTCCTTGTGGGCTTCGAGCGTGAGCCTGGCAGTCGCCGACCTGGCGTTGGCGTTCTTGAACCGGGGTGCATCCAGCGCGGATTCCGTGGGGGTGCCGGGTCAGATGGCCATTCTCGGGGTGATGACTACGACGGTCGGCGCGCTCGTCGCCTCACGCCTCCCTAGGAACGCCGTGGGCTGGCTCTTCTGCGCCCTCGGGCTCGGCTTGGTCGTATCGATCTTGAGCCAGGATTATGCTATTCGGGCGCTGGTCTCAGCTCCCGGCTCCCTCCCCGCGGGGGAGTTGATGGCATGGTTGGGATCCTGGCTTCCCGCCGCCGGTGGCGTCGCGACATTCGTGATGCTCGTGTTTCCCACCGGGCGGCTGCCCTCGCGGAGGTGGAGGCCAGTGGCCTGGGCGGCCATTCTAGACAGCTTCGCGCTCGCCGTCGCAGCCGCCTGGCTCACCGCTCCCCCGGGGCCAGAGGATCTCCACGGCTTCAACGGCCCGGAGAGCTTTGGGGAGGGCCTCCTGGCGGCCCTGTTGGGAGTCTCGTTCCTCCTAGGGGTCCTGACCGCCCTCGCTGCCGCGATCGCTGTTCTTCTGCGGCTAAAGCGAGCGAGAGGTGATGAACGACAGCAGCTGAAGTGGTTTGTCTACGCCGCGACGGTCCTGGCGCTCGTGGTCTTGATTCCCAACCTTCCGATGGCCGTCGTTCCCTCGTACTTGATCCGCTGGACGAACGTCATCGTCCTGCTCGCGTTCGGTGGCATTCCGCTTGCGGCCGGGCTCGCCATCCTCAAATATCACCTTTACGACATCGACCTCATCATCAACCGCACTCTCGTCTACGGGACTCTCACGGCGGTTCTGGGGCTTATTTACTACGGGATCGTAATCGTGTTGCAGCAGTTCATCAGCCAGCGCATCGCGGCTTCTGAGGCGGTAGTTGCAGGCTCCACGCTGGTAGTGGCCGCGTTGTTCGTTCCCGCTCGCAAACACATTCAGGAGGCCGTTGATCGCCGTTTCGACCGAAAGAAATACGATGCGCGAAAGACGATTGAGGCCTTCAGCGCCAGACTGCGCGACGAGGTCGATATCGATTCCCTGACACAACACTTGCTCGAGGTCATCACCGAAACGATGCAACCAAGGCACGCCGCACTTTGGTTGAAGTCTAAGCCCAATCGGCAGTCCACGTTGGCTCCCACTCCAAGCCTGGTCAGAGAAACCGAGGAAAGAGGGCGTTCAGATCACCTGGGTGAAGCGTAATCCGAGCCGCATGTTCAGGGCCACGCGATTTCCAGATCGGCGACCGTTCCGGTCGGTACGCAGTGCTTCAGTTGGTTAGGCGCGCCTCGTTCTTCGCGATCCGCGCTTTGACGAGCTTCCGCTCGAGCGCGGCGGGAAGCGGCTTGTGGGCCGGGAAGCGGATGGTGGCCTTGGCGGTGTCGTAGGACTTGAGCTCGTCCTTGTGTGCATCCACGTCGTAATTGCGCTCAGCCCACGACGGGGATCAGGACGAGCGTTCGAGCACTGACAGGATGTTGCCCGCGGGGTCCTTGAACCACGCGATGGCCGGGCCTGCGTTACGAGCGATGCCTTTCTCGTCGGTAACGATCTCGCCCTGATAGTGCTCGAACTGCACGCCGCGTGCGTTGAGCTCATCGACTGCCTTGTCGACGTCGTCGACGGGGAAGTTGAGGACCGTGAAGGTGGCCGGCGTGTGTTTCGCCTTGGGGTAGATGAGCACCTTGTCGCCGTTGCGATGCCCACTTGCAGCAGGCCCATCGGCCGAGACCTCGAGCCCGAGCGTCTGCCCGTAGAGCTTGTTGGCCTTCGCGGTGTCGTGGGACCCCGACCCAGCCGACTCTCTCCACCATGCCGACTACGCCTATCTCTTGCGCGACCGCGACGGCGGCATGTGCGTGCTCCACGATAGACACGAGTGCGGGCTGTTCGGGGAGACGAGTGGATCGAGGTCCTCGCCACTGCCGAATTCGTCGCGTCGCTCGCGCCATTCGTTCATTCTGAGGTCGAGGGGGACGCCGTGGTCATCGTCGGGACCAGACCGGGTCGATAGTTCGCCTACTATCCCGGAGGTGACAGAGTTCGAGCCGGCGAGCGTTATTTCGATGGCCAGAGCAGGACCCGAGCCACCACAAGGGCGCGACGGTCTTTAGACCCTCGGTTAGTGAGTACGACACGGTGGTGAGACGAGCCAATGTGATTTGCAGAACTGGGGGATGCTGCGTCTGCGTGGCTTGGTGACTCCGTACCTCGATCCAACAGAAATCCCACGAAAGCACGCCGAACACCGTCGAATTGGGCCTAAGAACGATCAACGAGTTCGGGCCTGTGACCTGGCAGTCGCTCTAGCAGCACATTCGCTCCGAGCGAGCCACGCGCTTGAAATGCAGGGGCCGGCGGTTCGAACCCGTCGCCGCCACGACCTGAGGGTGCAGGTCGCGTACCGGTATGCGACTAAGGTTCTGACGTATGAGCCTGCAACACTTCACCGACCAGCTGTGGGCGTCCATCGAGGACATCTACAAGAAGATCCTGGTCCACCCGTTCGTCGGCGGCCTTATCGACGGTAGCCTCAATCAGCAGGCGTTCCGCTTCTACGTGGTCCAGGACGCGCTCTATCTGCGCGAGTACGCGCGCGCTCTCAGCCTGCTGGCGGCGCGTGCCCCTCACGAGGACGACCTTGTGATGTTCTGCAA
>JACDBF010000018.1 GCA_013695055.1 Actinomycetota bacterium | reverse complement strand
CCGCTTAGCGCTGAGAAAAGAAGATGTTCTCTGTGTATCCGCGAGCGCCTTTCCCGAGGTCGATGAAGCGCCGCATGTCGGTCCAGACGAGGTTCGCCTTGCCGTCGGAGCCATAGTCGATCCCGATATAGTCCCCGTGGAACGTCGCGCACTTACGACATTCGTCGACGCGCGCTCGGAAGTACAAGGAGTTGTTCGGGTGTGACCTCTCGTTGGAAATCACATCGTATTCGAAGTTACCCGGACGGCCCTCACTGAGTGAGGTGTCGTAGACACGTCCTTCTCTCTCGAGGCGGTCGTGGTAAATGACCCCTACCTTTCCGTTAACCGGATTTACCTCCACCCACGGGAACCATTGATCGGCCGGTCCGGTGTTGACCCGCAATGGTCCACGCCAGTGCTCGCCGTCCCTCGATGTCATCATGTAGACGTTGGTGTTGGTCACCGGACGACGGACGTCATGCCGGCCTGCCCGATTGTCCGAGAAGACGAGATAAAGCTTCCCGTCGATCGGACTCGCGACGATGTTGCCGGCCGAGTTAACGCGGATCTGATAATCGGTGAGTGTCTGCCGGTCGTTGACGTTGAGCGGGTAGTCCGCGCTTCCGTCCTCGAGGTCGACGACGGATTCGGGGCTCGAAAAGGATTCGCCGCCGTCAGTTGATTGCACGACCATGTATTGACTCTCGAAAAGCTCGTCACCTTCCCAAGCGGCTTCGTGCTGGCCGTTCTCGAACGCCACGGACAAAGTGCCGTCGGGTGCCACGGTTGGAACCGAGAACTGGTCCTCGTCGCATTCGCGCGCGGCCCCGGTCTCCTGGTAAGTGCATGTCCGATCGCTGCCTGAGATCTCCTGCGGGTCGGTCCAGGTCTCGCCGCCGTCATCGCTGTGAGCCTCAATGATCGGAGACTCAGCGTAGACTCCAGTCTCGCTGCGGAAGGCGGTCCAGGTCAGGTACGTGCGTCCGTAGTACGGCGACTCGGGATTCGTGTCGGTGACGATCCATTCCTTGTCGTTGAAGATCTGAAGAGGGTCGTCGTCATCCCCGAGGCCGGGGCCGACCACAACTGGATCGCCCCATGTGAGGCCCCCGTCTTCGGACAGCGATACGACGACGTCACCGTCGTCCGCAAGACCATCCTCGGTGATCAGGAAGTTGAGCGACGCATGGATGGCGTTCCCACTAACGGGATCGAACACCGTGACGGGGTCGCTGCCGATGCGGTTCGGATCTTCGGCCGACATGTCGCCCGTCGTCCATGTCCGCCCGCCGTCAAAGGTCGTGTAGAACTGGTCGCAACACGATTCGTAGTCATTCGAGCTTGCGATCATGTGGTTCGGATCTTGGGGATCCACCTCGATGTCCGGCTCGTTGTTCGGAGCCTCGAACACGGGGTCGTCACAGTCGAGGTTCAAGTTGTCCGGCCGGCCGTTGACGGTGCACTCGATTTCCGACGGAAGGAACCCGGAGGGGGCCGCCGACCGCTTCGGCGCCTGCGCTTTGAGCATTCTTCCGGCGAGAGACCATCGGGACTGACTCTGGTCGCCCTTGGAGCTTCCGGACGTGGCCTGTGCCGTCTGACCGACCAGCCCCATCACGAGCACGCATAAGAAAACTGCCCCCAGCTTCTTCACATTTTCTCCCTCTGCCAACCCTTTTCTACAGGGAGGTCTTACCATGTATCGAGGGGCGTTTCGCGCGCGGCTCCGCATGGCTCCCTTTGCTTGGTGTGGGCCGGCGCATCGGTGTCCTTATTTGGCCAAGCCGAGCGGACGAACCATGAGGACCGGCGTGTCGTCCGTCCAGTACCCCGGCAGGTCCCGCCCCAGGACGAAACCCACCGATCGATAGAAGGAACGTGTCGATTGGTAGCCATCCTCTGGCTCGGAGCCAGTGTCGGAGGCAGATACCGTCAGGACCAACAACAGCCTTCGCCCTTCGGACGCGATGGCGCGGCACAGCCCGTCTAGCAATCGGTGGCCGACTCCTCGACGCCGGTGTTCGGCATGAACGGCCATCCAAGTGATCTCTGCGGCCGCATCGTAGTGACGGACGAAGGTCAGAAATCCGATGACGAGCCCGTCGACGACGGCCACGAGACCATCTTGGCCTCGAACCGCGGCGGCGCACTCCAGTCTGCCTTCCTCGAGCCCGAAGTGGTACGGCAAGCTCGCGATGATCGCGTCGCAGCGGTTCGCATCCATGGTGCGCAGCGGACGGACCTCCGGCGAGATCATGCCTGTTCCCCCGCGTCATTCATTGGGCCCCGAAATTCGGTGCGTTTGGTCCTCGAGCTCTGTACGGAACAGCACGCCGACCCATGAGCGGTAAGGGCGCCACTTTTCCGCGATCTCGGCCAGCTTCTCAATGGGAGGGATCGCATCGAAGCCGTAGGCGTCCGACATTGCGCTCTGCAGGCGACCCTCGGTGTGAGGGAAGTGGTCCGCCTCACCCGCCCCTCGAACGAGTATCAGCTCTGCCGAGAAGTCTCCGATGCCCGGAAGACTTTTTAGCTCCGCAAGGGCCTCTTCGTGAGGGCGTGATCGGAGCCGATCGCCATCAAGTCGACCCTCCAGAGCAGCGCGGGCAACCTCGTGGAGCTGCTCCACCTTTCGCCCGAACAACCCGCGGAAGCTGAGCATCGAAGCGAGGCGCTGCGGTGCCGGAAACGCGTGCAGTCGTTCTCGGTGAACATCGACTCCTTCGCCGAGCTGCTCGGCGATGCGCTGCTTGATTCCAGCGGCCTGCAGGATCCGTATTCGATGCCCGATGATCGTCCACGCCGCGGCCTCGTATGGCGACGAGAACAGGACCGGGCGCAAGCCAGGGTAGGAACGCTGTAGCCGGCCGACGACGGGATCACGTCGACCGACCGCGGCGAACCCAGATCCGTCGACATCGAGTGACAGAATGCGCGCTACCTGCCGCCGGACCGTCTTTCGGTCCGCGTCTCCGAAGAGCTCACCGATCACGGCCTTGTCCGTCTGACGCACGCATACCCCAACGGTGTCCCAAGTGCCCTCCACAGGGAAGGCGAGATGGAGATGGCCTGGCGCCTGCGACCTTTCGTACAGGGCAGGAGCAAAGCCCTCGAGGAAACGTGTGCCGGCCTCAAGCGAGAAGGGACCTTTAGGGGTGATGCGGAACTTCGTCAACCTTTACCCTCCTTAGCCTTGGGCAAACTGTCACGGTGCTCGAATCGGCGACGAGTTGGTCTTGACGGATCCACTTGTCTGGGACCCGGTAAGTCGTTTCCAGGTGGCGACGGTGAGCTGGTGCCGGGATTGAAACCCACCCAAAGAAGGCCCAGCCACAACCCGATCGTCGCAGGAATGCTCGCGGGACCCGCCATCTTAATGAGTTCCTCCCGCACGGCCTTGGGTGCAGATCATGAGAGCCTCCAAGCCGTTCGATTAGACGAGATAGCTCAACGGCCCCCGCGCCGAAGGCGCAAGCACACTCAGAGCTACGTCGGTAAACACGAGCGCAATCAGGAAGAAGCCAAGGACGACGGACGCGACCATGAAACTCTTTCTAGCTCATCACCTCCGCGTCCGCTGTACAGGCATGCGCTGATCTACCGGGGCAACAGTCCCGGAACCCCGTGCTTGCTCGCGCCACCTCCGCTCGGGTTGCCGGTTGGTGAACCGTTGCAGGCCTTACGGCTGCAGGATCACCTTGATTGCTTCGTCCTTCTTGTTCTGGAAGATCTCGTATCCGTGCGCCGCATCCTCCAACAGGAGCTTGTGGGTTGCGAGATCCTCCACGCCCAGTGGGTCGCTGTCGTCCAGCAGAAGTGGCATGAGGTCATCGACCCAGCGCTTCACATTGGCCTGGCCCATGCGGATCTGGATCTGCTTGTCGAACAGTTCGATCATGGGTATTGGGTCCGCAGCTCCACCGTAGAGGCCGATGACCGACAAGGTTCCGCCCCTGCGTAATGCATCGATGGACGAGTAAAGAACGGAAAGCCGGTCGACTCCGGCCGTCTTGTTGAGCTTCTCAGCCAACTTGTCTGGTAGCCATCCGGCCATAGCTTGCGCCGCGCTTGCCGCTGGAGCTCCGTGCGCTTCGAGCCCGACCGCATCTATCACAGAGTCCGCGCCGCGGCCTCCGGTCAGATCCCGGATTGCATCCGGCACATCGTCCACTTGGTTGACGTCGAGCACCGTGATCCCGTGTCGACGTGCCATCTCGAGTCGCTTGGGTACGAGATCGACCCCGATGACGTCGCCATCGCCTTGGTGCTTGGCAATGCGTGCGGACAACTTCGAGCTCTCGCTTGGCCGGCACCTTGTTCCGTCATTGGCCGTGTTCGGCTTCCCGAAGTGGCTTCGGCAGATACACCGCCCCCGGTCCTCTGGCGGCCGCGCCGTCGCCGGGATTGGAGATCAGGCAGCGCTGGAGCGAGAGACACCCGCATCCAATACAGGAATCCAACCCGTCCCGAAGAGCTTCCAGCGCTTCGATCTCCGCGTTGAGCCGTTGTCGCCATCGCTTTGATATGCGCGTCCAGTCCCGGCGCGTAGGGGTTCGCGATCGAGGCAGCTCCGCGAGGGAGACGCGGATCTCTTCCAGCGTCAGGCCGACATGTCGGGCGGCGCGAATGAAAGCGAGCCGGCGGAGGACGCTCCGCGCGTAGCGGCGCTGCCCCCCCTCGGTCCGCTCGGCAGACACCAAGCCCTCGCGCTCGTAGTAGCGCAGTGCGGACCGGGTGAATCCGCTGCGCTCCGCCACTTGGCCAACGGTGAGCGAGCTCTCTGCCAACTTATCGACGCCTTCCTCTTGACTTAAACTTGACTTTAACTCCTAGTCTGGGAAGCGCAAACCGATCAACAGTAGGAGGAGAGTCATGCCGCTCGCCGTCATAACCGGAGCATCACGTGGACTGGGCCTGGCGCTTGCGCGGGAGCTCGCCCAGCGAGGATGGAATCTTGTCGTGGACGCTCGCGACGGGGATGAACTCGAGGGCGCAATGGCCTTGCTGGGAGCTTCAGGGAAGGTCATCGCCATTCCGGGTGATATCGCGGACCGGGGGCATAGGGACCAGATGGCCGAGGCTGCCCGGCGCGTGGGTCGCGTCGATCTGCTCGTCAATAACGCGAGCACCCTGGGAGCGAGCCCCCTTCCGACGCTCGATCGTTATCCGACCGACACGCTCGAGCAAGTGTTTCGCGTGAACGTCATTGCGCCGCTCGCGATGATCCAGGTTTTGTTGCCCGACCTCATGGCCGCTGAAGGAGCGATCGTGAACGTGACGTCCGACGCTGCCATAGAGCCTTACGGGGGTTGGGGAGGGTACGGCTCATCCAAGGCTGCCCTCGAGCAGCTCACGGCCACACTCGCCGTCGAGCAAGAAGCCTTGCGCGTGTACACCTTTGATCCGGGTGACATGCGCACCGTGATGCATCAAGAGGCGTTCCCGGACGAGGACATCTCCGATCGCCCAGAGCCAGAAGCGGTCGTGCCGTCCCTGCTTCGGCTCATCGAGGAACGTCCTCCTAGCGGAAGGTATCGAAGCAACGAGCTGGCGCCGACGATCCGGGAAGTCGGATCGTGAGCGCCTCCCTCGCCGTCGCTCATACCAGTTTCACCCTGCCGGAGAGGCTTCACGCTACGGAGCCGCCCGAAGCGCGCGGGGTGACGCGCGATGAAGTCCGCCTGCTTGTCGCCCGCCCTGACAAAGTAGAGCACGCGCGCTTTAGCAACCTGAGGGACCATTTGCTCCCGGGTGACCTCGTGGTGGTGAATACGTCGGCAACGCTGGCTGCGGCTGTCGACGGCTTTCACTCCGACGGAAGACCTGTAACGGTCCACTTCTCGTCCCCCGTCGAACCGGACTCCTGGGTGATCGAGTTACGCGACTCAAACGGTCCGCTGCCGGGTGCGGCGGACGGCGACATCCTGTATCTCCCCCAGGGTGCCCGCATCGACATGCTGGCCGCCCACCCGGACCCGGAGCTAGGCCGAAGCCGGCTCTGGCGCGCGCACCTCCAAGTCGATCTGGACGAGGAGCAATACCTTGCGCGATACGGGCGTCCGATCACCTATGGCTACTTGCACGGCAGGTGGCCTCTTTCCGACTATCAGACGATCTTCGGGAGACAGCAAGGCAGCGCCGAGATGCCGAGCGCAGGCCGGCCCTTCACCGATCGGCTCGTCACCGATCTCGTTGTTCGGGGCATCAATGTTGCGCCGGTCCTGCTCCACGCTGGAGTCTCCTCACTCGAAGCCGGGGAGGCCCCCCAAGAGGAGCGCTACGACGTGCCGTGTTCGACAGCGTGGCTTGTGAACGAGACACATGAAGCGGGAGGCCGCGTGATCGCCGTCGGCACAACGGTCACGCGCGCGCTGGAGACCGTTGCTCGGCCGGATGGAATCGTCGTATGCGGCAGCGGCCGCACCGACCTCGTCCTCGGAACCGATCGACCGGCCCGAGCCGTGGACGGACTGATCACCGGCTGGCACCCACCGCAAGCCTCGCATCTCTCTTTGCTCGAAGCAGTGGCCGGGCCGAAGCTCGTGCAACGCGCATACGACGCCGCGATCGAAGCCGGTTACCTCTGGCACGAGTTCGGCGACAGCTGTTTGTTGTTGCCCCATTCGCGAGCGGCCAAGGGCTACTTACGAAAGGTCTCCTGATCGGTCTCGGGCAGGAACATCATTAGTTTGTGTCAGTCGTCGCGCTGCGGTGGCAAACACCAATGCAGGAGGTTTGGGGACCTAGAAGCGAGAAATAGTCAGGAGTTGTGGAATGGAACTTTGATCACGCGGCGTCCTTCTCGTCTTGATCTGCCTCCACCAACTTGCCGCTCTTGAACTTCGCGCCCGCCCGGACGAGCGCGACGAGCTCGTGCCCGTCGATCCTTCTCCACCTCCTCTCCCCGGCCTCGATCAACTTGAACACCATCGCCAACCCGGCGTCGCGCGATCCCGGTCCCTTGGTGAGGTTGGTGCGCGCCCTGACCGGTGCGAACGTCGACTCGATCGGGTTGGAAGTCCGAAGATGCTTCCAGTGCTCGGCGGGGAAATCGTAGAACGCGAGCAGCGCGTCCTGATCGTCGACGACCTTGGCAACGGCCTTGGGCCACTTGGTCCTGAACTCGTCAGCGAACTGCGTGACCGCGCGCTGGGCGTGGTCTTTGTCCTCGGCGTGGACGATCTCCCGCAGCGAGCGCTTGGCAGCCGCCTGCACGGACTTGGGCAGGCAGTCGAGCACATTGGCGATCTTGTGCACCCAGTCCCGTTGCGGACGAGTCTCAGGAAAGACGTCTCTGACCGCGGCCCAGAACCCAAGCGCCCCGTCACCGACCGCCAGCACCGGCGCGCGCATGCCGCGCTTCTTGGACGATCTCAGAAGCTCGGCCCAGCTCTCAGTCGATTCCCGATAGCCATCCGCGATGGCGATCAGCTCCTTGGTGCCGTCGATGCGCACACCCACCATGACCAGGCAACAGAGGCGGTCATCGCCCCCGAGCCTCACGTTGAAGTGGACCCCGTCGACCCACATGTAGACGTAGTCGCGGTCGGCGAGCTTGCGGGACATGAAGTCGTCGCGCTCGGCCTGCCACGCCGTGGTCAACCGAGTGATCGCGGACGCAGACAGCCCGGCATCGGAACCGAAGAACTGCTCGAGCGCGGGAACAAAGTCGCCGGTCGAAAGCCCGTGGAGATAGAGCAGCGGCAGCACGTGGACCACTTTCGGGGACTTGCGCGCCCACGGCGGCAGGATCTCGCTCTTGAAGCGGATCTTCTCGCCAGTGTCGGCGTCGCTGCGGCGATCGTTGACCCGTGGAGCTGTGACCTCGAGCGCCCCGGCGCCTGTGACGATCG
>JACDBF010000375.1 GCA_013695055.1 Actinomycetota bacterium | reverse complement strand
GTCGCTTTCATGGTCTTGATCTGCTCTTGCCTTTCCTCCGGGCGCGGTCGCAGCCACAGGACCGACCGCGTCCCGGCTAAGACACGGGCATCGGCGCGAGAAGCCGAGGTCTTGGATGCGGTCGAGGACCGCTTGGCGAACGACGTCGGGTATCGAGTCGATCGATCCCTCGACGATACCCGCTCGGAGTTGTTCCATACGGCGGTTCGACCCGTCACGTTCGTCACGACACTCGACGTGGATGTAGTGGTTGATCTCGTCCACGTAGTTCGCATCCTCCGGAAGGGGAGGAAGCGGTTCATGACAGCAGGAGCAATACCGTGCCTCGCTCATTCGAACTCAACCCCTCGGCTCGGGCAGGTGTTGGATGAGCGTGCCACCGCGTACGACGTTCAGCAGTTGCATGCCGCGACAGATCGCCAGGGTGGGTAGGTCTCGGGCCAGCGCCGCCTTCATCAGGGCCATCTCGGCTTGGTCGCGTTCCGGGCTGGTACTGGTAGCAGGATGACGATCGGACCCATACAGCGCCGGATCGAGATCGGCGCCGCCGGAGAACACCAGACCGTGCAGGGCGTCGAGCGTCTCTTCGATCGTCTCGTCGCTGGGCGGAACGATCAGCGGCCGACCCCCGGCCTCTTCGACCGCGCGCACGTAGGCGAGTGGGATGAGCGCCGCCGGCTGACGCCAATAGCTCCACGTCGCTTCCGCGACGTACGCCGTGATCCCTATGAGAGGCCTCATCTGGGTCCGCTCAAGTTCCCAGGTAGGAGTTGATCTCGCGCAGGCGACCTTCGGACAACGAGGCGCTTAACGCGGGGAGCCATCCATCGACCTGATCCGGAGTGCGGGCTCCGACGATCGCGCCGGTGACCCCCGGGAAAGATAGTACCCAGTTCACCGCCAGCGTGGGGAGTGACATCCCCGCAGCCTCTGCGATCGGACGGAGCCGCTCGATCAACTCCAGGTTGCGGGACAGCTTGGGTTCTTGGAAATCCTCCGACTCGCGCCGCCAGTCCTCATCGGGCAGCTGCTCGATACGGCAACGGTCGTAGGCCCCTGTGAGGAGACCTGAGGCCATCGGTGAATAGGCGATCACTCCCACCTCATTCTCCCGGCACCACGGGATCAATCCCTGGGCGGCTTCGGTGTCTAGAAGGTTAAGGGGTGGTTGCAGGGCATCCACGCGCCGGACCGCGTGACACCGCTGAAGAAGATCCATATCGAGGTTGGAAACGCCAATCCACCTGACCTTTCCTTCGTCGGCGAGCGACGCCATCGTGGCCCAAGATTCCTCCACCGGGGTCCCTGTGCGGTTATCGGGCCAATGGAACTGGTAGAGATCGATCCTCTCCACATCCAGACGTTTGAGGCTCTGCTCACATTCATAGCGGATCGATTCCGGGCGAAGATCTCGCTGAACATCTCCGCCCTTCGCCTCAGTGAATCGCTGGCCGCACTTGGTGAAGACGTAGACGTTCTCGCCCGGATTCCAGGGTTCGATGGCCTTGGCGACGATCTCCTCGGAGTGCCCGAGTCCATAAGCAGGTGCGGTGTCGATCCAGTTCACTCCCGAATCGATCGCATGCCGGATGGCAGCGACGGAGCTGTCATCGTCAACGCGGCCCCATCCGTACCGCCACGGGCCACCTATCGCCCAGGCTCCGAAACCAACTCTCGTAAGAGAGGGTCCGTCACGTCCGAGTCGGCTCAGAGGAACGCCGGGGCGGTTTGCGTCCTCGCTCAATCTCGAGTCGGATCTTCGGGGAGCTCGTACCACTTGACCTTCTCTCCGACCTTGGCTCGAAGCTTCCATTTCATCGACTTGGGAGCTTGATTCATCGCGTAAAGGATCTGCTTGATCCTTTCGCTGCCCGTCTTTTGGTGATCCGGACCCATGAAACGATCCATCCAGCTTCGGCACTTCTCGAGACTGTCACTAACCGTGCGATACCAGCCCCAATCTGCAGCGCATACGGCCGCTATCCGACCGGTATCGATCGAGTTAAGACTCTCGGACGCATCCCCCACCGGATGATCGACGATCAGAGCAACGATGTCCTTGATGTCTTTCTCCGTGAGGTGAACAATCTGCAACTTCGTCAGCAGTAGGTCCGCCAACGACACGGTGAAGTCGTCGATGTCGAGGCGGTCGAGCAACTTGAGCGAGTGACACATCTCGAGCTTGTCGAGGAAAATATCGAGGTGCACGGCTTGAGCCCCATGATCGAAGCGCAGGTAAGTCGAGCCGTTCAGAATGTTGAATGGGTGATTGGGCTCGAACCCCAGCGACTCGAGCAAAGGACCGTACCTGCGAGATTCTTTCAGGATCCCGACCATGTCGAGGTCCCCGTAGGAGCGCCGCAGCGACCTGTGTTCCGCGCTCGGCGAGTGGAGCCGGACGGCGACACCTCCGATGACTCTGATCGTCAGGCCCTCAGCGCGCGCCGCCTCGATGACCCGCTCGGCGAGTTGATCGAGCGTCGGCCAACCCGCGTCCTGCGAGGGCTTATTGATCTGCGGCACGTCTACTTCTTCCTCCTCGATGATCTCTAACCCGACGTTAGTTGGTAGCTCAGAACTTTGTCGGGAGTCAGATTTATGATCGCCCCTCTCAAGAGACCTTCCGAGTATTCACTGCCTGGATTGATGCACATCGTGCGTCCGATGCGCGTCACCCCTCGGGATTCATGGATATGCCCGTGAAGTCCCAGAGCCGGCTCATACCGCTCGATCGCTTCGCGAACAGCCGTGCTGCCTGCCCCGAACATGAGCGGCTGACCGGTGCTATCGCTGATCATCCTCGGCGGATAGACCGAGGAATCTAGTTGGGGGCAAAGATCGATCGTCGAATCAACCGGAGGAACGTGGATGCAGAAGATGCAGCGTTCCATGTCTTCCACCTGATTCGCCACCTCGTCGATCTTGCGGCCCAATTCCTCCTCACTGATGTCTCGGGGACAATCCCAAGGCGTCTGGTTCGCGTAACCGAGTCCGATCATCTCGTGATGCTCCGTAATCCGGAAGACCCTCTCGTGATGATTGATCACGAACGAAGACTCGTTGATGACGCCGTCTATCTCGGGGAAATCGTCGTTGCCCGCGCCCATCACCACCGTAATCCCGGAGTCCCCCAGACGCTCCTCCGCCAGCTTCACCCATTCCCGAACGCGGTCGATTGTCAGCCCCTGCGTGACCTCATCGACGCTCTCCGGAGACCGCATCAGCCGCTCCATCTCCGATTCGGTCGTCCGGTAGGGATAGGACCCGGATCGATTGATGAGTTTCTCGAATTTCTCGACCTCAGTCAGGGACCGCATCCGGTGTCTGTGGCCCTGAAACTCGCATCCATAGCCACCATCGGCGTTCTCGATGATCGGAACGACCGTCTTGCCAGTGATATCCCCGCCCAAGATGATCGCGTCCGCCTTGTAGAGCGTCGCGGCGTTCAGGAACTTCTTGAAGCAGTCATCGGAGCCATGAACGTCTGTGGCGAAGAACAGGCGCGTGAACTTTCTGCGCCCGCCCTTCGCCACACGCCTGAACAAAGACATCGATCAGAAGCGCTATTCGTAGGACTGGGAAACCACCGAGGCCATCACGTCCTACTCGGGAGGGATCATCTGGAAGGCGAGACCCAACTCGATTCCCTGATTCTCACGATAGTTACGAGCCCCGAAGTAATAGATCAGCGATCCGACGAGCAAAGCGATCATGGTCCAGAGCCCCACGCGTGCAGCTCCCTCGCCCAGCAGACCGAAGGAATCGTTGTCGACGATGAGGACGATCAGAGAGATCAAGATCAAGGTCGATGAGATCGCTCCTGCCGCAACGATCGCGGGCATACCTGCGACCCTGTACTGGGCGCCCGGTGAGACGTTATAGACGTCTGGCATCCGGTACGGGAACAGGATTCCCGCCACGAGGCTAGCGTACAAACCCAGCAACGTGGCCCAAGAAGACCAGAACAGGATGTCTGCGATCCCCGGTTTAGCCTCGAGCAACAGCGCGACGACTACGGAGAAACCGGTTCCTCCCCAGATCGCGACATGCGGCGCGCCGTACCGGTTGACGTTGCCCAACCAGGAAGGCAACAGGCGATCGAACGACATCGCAAGCATCAGTCTCGAAGACGAAACGATCGTATTGAAGAGGCTCTGGCTGATGGCGCCGAGGAACCCTAGGAAGATGAGAACTCCCACGAACAGGTTCAACGTGGGTAAGTACATCAACGTTGCCGCCCCGCGGAAGTCCCATTCGCCCCCAAGCACCTCACCATGTTCCGTGACCATGAATGAGAAAGCCTGCATGAACTCTCGACCCGCGTAGGCGTACATCCAGGCAAGTCCGATGGCGAAAGTGAAAAAGACGAGCACACCTGCGCCGATGTAAGAGGAGAAGAGGCTCTTTAGCTTGCTGGCGCTCTTCATCTCTCCCAGTAGCTCAGTTGCCCATATCGTCCATGCGAAGAGGAAGCTCAGGAGAATCGAGAAGCCGAAGGTGTCCCCAAAGCTGAGCCCGGTTGCAGGCTGCCAGCCCAGCTTGCGCGCTTGGCTCACGACCTCCCCGGAGCTCAGCCCACCGACCCGGCTTTGGAAGGTGTCGAAGTGTTCGAAGAAGGTGCCACGGGACACGAGGAGGAAACTCAGAGCGATCAAAACGACACCGATCAGCGATGTCGGCATCATGAAGAACTTCTGGATCCGAAGGAAGGGCTTCATACCCCGCGACATGATCCAGCCGGCACCCACGATCAACGCGATCACGATCGGAAGACGAATGCCGACCTTCGTGATGTTGGTGCTCAAGGTGATCCATCCGTCGTTCCCCGTCGCTACGCCGATCGCATTGAAGAGGGCGGGCATGAGTCCCGACACGATCGTGCTTGCCGCCAGAAAACTGAAGAAGAACTGCCAGAAGACCCACGCGGCCTGAGCGATAACGAAGCCGATGGACGGATGCAGCAGTCGGCTGGTGAAAACGTAGTCGCCGCCGCTACGTGGCATCGCGCTTCCCAGCATCGAATACACGACGTAAACGAAGAGGAAGATGACGAGACTGATGAGGCACGAGAGAAGATAGTTCGCCCGAGGGAACGCCGTCGGTCCCACGAATAGGAACAGTGCTACTCCGTAGAGGCCTGCTGCGGAGAGATAGCCGTAGTACATCCCGTCTCGCGGGGACATCGCCCGAACAACGCCCGAAGCCTTTCTCAGGAATACTTGATCGGCCGCTCTTTCCGGAACCTGCGCCATTCCAACCTCCCTCGTGGGCCTGTTCTCGACCCGATTAGGTCGTACGTTAGTGGTCAGACAACTAACGAAGCAAAGACTTTCCGCCCCTCCTTCTCTTCGCTCATGTTGAAGCCGCTACTGCCTGCTTCAACTCGGCCATTGCATCCTCCGCCGACCAGCCCTCCCGGATCACGCGCGCCAGCGCCCGCGTTAGAGCCTCGGGATGATCGTGCAGAAAGATGTTCCGGCCAATCGAGCACCCGATCGCCCCCACGTCGATGGCCATGCGCATCCTGGTGAGTAGCTCCATGTCGGTCACTTGAGAACCGCCGGCGAGCACCACCGGTACTCCAGAGGTCGCGGCAACTACGCGAGCGAATGACTCTTGATCTCCGCTCCAGTTCGTCTTGACGATGTCGGCGCCCAACTCGACGCAAAGCCGCACATTCCTCAGCAGGTATTCGACCCCGTACTGATCGTTGAGGTCCTCGATCGGGGCATAGGTGGTTGGGAATTCGGCCTCTGCTATGAAAGGGATCCCGAGGCGCTCGCAATCCTCTCCCACGCGCGCAACAAAGCGGATCATGTCCGGCTCTGACTCGCCACCCAGGGCTACGAAAACGACCACCGCATCGGCCCCGTGTCGGAGCGCTTCCTCGACCTCGCCTATCCGGACAACGGGTCGCTCCTCCGCTCCGAGAGCGGAGGCCGTAAGGAGCATGGCGAACGACGTATCGGGCTTGAATGACCCGCTGAACCGTTCGATCATTCCCTTGCTCATCATGATCACGTTCGCGCCGCCCTGCACCGCCTCCTGCACGCGCTGCTCGAGGTTTACCAGGCGTTCGAAGAAGGTGGGAGAGGTCATCCCATGGTCCAGGGCGCAGATAATCGACGTCCCGGATCGCTGCTGAATCAACCGCTTCAATCGGATCTCTTTGCCTGCGACAGTCATACCCTCTCCTTGCTATCGAACGTCACTAAATCAGTTCGTGCGGACCTTTTCGGTAGACCTCGATGTCGAAAGCGTCCTCCACGTACCACTCGAGCGAATGAAGCACCGCCTTGTCATCCGGGTCGTAATCCACCTGCTCGAGTAGCAGCAACGGGGAATTGAGCGCGGAGTTGAATCTTTCGGCGAGCGACCGATTCGCCTTTGTCGAGACGACTCGGGCGATCCCGTAGGCGATGGGTCGGCCTATGTCCTTCAGCAGGTGATAGATCGACTGATCCTTCAGCAGGAGCGGGGAGTCAGACACGAGAGTCTGAGCAACTGTGTCGACGGAGAAGACGACCGGCACGTCGTCCGCAGTGCGGAGCCTCTCGATCCGGCAGAGCGCGTCACCGATGGAAACTTGGAGCTTCTTAGCTAGGTCTTCGTTAGCTTTCGTTTCCTGTATCTCGATGTGGCTGCATCCGGGCTCCTGTTCTTGCCTGTGGATGAGGTCCGTGACTCCGAAGTTCTCATTCAAACTGTTGCTTAGTGTCGGCCGGCGCGCCACGAAAGTCCCCACGCCGCGTCGGCGCCACACGAGGCCTTCCACCGCTAGCGCTCGGAGTGCCTCTCGCAAGGTGGGGCGGCTTACCGCGAACTGCTCGGCTAAGGCGTCCTCCGATGGCAACTGGGAGCCGCACGGGAAGTGGCCGCTGCGGATGAGCTCCTCGAGGCTCTCGCGCACGACGATCGGCAGCGGCCTCGAATCACGGTTTGCAACCAAGAAGTCAGACATCTCACGTCAGAGGGTAAGTCTCGAGAGCGGTGCAGTCAAACCCTCTGCGATAAATATGGGCCTCCTGACGTGAATGTGGGTCAGATCCGGTCAGGCTGAGCCGGAAGCTCTTGCTCCACAAGGCTTCTGGGACTCTCAAACGGAAATCCAAAGTGCGCGCAGGGCACGCCCCGAGGTTCGTGGTGACAAAACCAAACGGATCTGGAGGTCGTGCCCATGCGCGTCACCACAGCATTCAAGCATCTCTTGAGACTGCCGGGCGTGAATGTCCGAGGCGTCGTGTTCGAAAAGGACCGGGTGATCGTGACCGTGGCGTTGCGCCGACGGCGTCTCGTCTGCCCGTTGTGCGATCACTCGACCCGGGCCCGCTACGACTCCAGTGACGTCGACTCCCGCTGGCGCCACTTGGACCTCGGCGCGTGGCGGCTCGAGATCCGGGCCCGCCTGCGCAGGCTGTCGTGCCCGACCCACGGGGTGAGGGTCGAGGGGGTCCCGTTCGCCCGCCACCGCTCGGAGTTCACTCGCGACTTCGAGGACCTCGTCGCATGGCTGGCGGCCAAGACCGACAAGTCCGCCATCGAATGGATGCTGCGGATCGCGTGGCGCACGGTGGGTGCGATCGTGCAGCGTGTCGTGGCTGACGAGCTCGACCCGGAACGCCTCGACCAGCTGTTCGCGATCGGCATCGACGAGGTCTCGTGGCGCAAGCAGCACAACTACCTCACGCTCGTGTCCAACCATCGTTCGGGCAAGGTCGTGTGGGGCGCGGAGGGAAAGGACACCAATGCCTGTGACGGCTTCTTCACCGAGCTGGGAAAGGAGCGCAGCGCCAGGCTGAGCACGGTATCGATGGACATGGGCAAGGCCTTCCTCAAGAGCGTCAGGAAGGAAGACCACGCGCCGCAGGCGACGATCTGCATCGATCCCTTCCACGTCGTCGCTCTCGCGACCAAGGCGCTCGATGACGTTCGCCGCGCGGGGTGGAACGACATGCGAACGCTCGGCGACAAGGCGGCCAAGAAGTTCAAGGATGCGCGCTGGTCGCTGATGAAGAACCCCGACAACCTCACCGACAAGCAGGCGGTGACCTTGCGTCGTCTCAAGCGACGCGGTGGTGATCTATGGCGCGCCTACCGGCTCAAGGAGTCATGCCGGGCGATCTTCTCCGGCGATCTCGATCCCGATGAGGTCGAGGAGCTGCTCGACCGTCTCATCTCTCAGGCTCAGCGCAGCCGGCTCGAGCCGTTCGTCAAGCTCGCAAAGACGCTGCGCGACAACCGGGACGGGATCCTCGCCGCGATCCGGCTCGGGATCAACAACGGTCGCGCCGAGGGCCTCAACAATGTCGTTCGTTTGATTGCTCGCCGGGCCTACGGCTTCCACTCTGCGGAACCGGCCATCGCCTTGGTCATGCTCTGCTGCGGTCCGATCACTTTGCGGTTGCCCTATGAGGGCCTCCTGTGACCCACATCGATGTCAGGAGAACCATAAATATGCGCGTGACGCCCTGTCTTGCGTGTTCAAGGTCCCGCGAGTGCTGCTAAGTCGCCGGTCTCAAGGACCGTACGCGGCACCTCTCCCTTGAACAGCCGTCTGAGGTCCGCAGCCAAGAGCCGCGGGCTCTTCTCCATACAGTCGATCGTGCTGCTGGCCAGATGAGGCGTCAGCGTGACGTTGTCCAATCCCAAGAAGGGATGATCCGGACCAAGCGGCTCGACGTCGTGCACGTCGAGCGCGGCTCCAGCGATCCCCCGGCGCGTAAGCGCGTCTTGGAGGGCCTGCGAGTCGACGAGGGCCGCTCGCGCCGTATTGATCAAAAAAGCGGTCGGCTTCATCAGGGAGAGCTCATGCTCGCCTATGAGCGGCGGAGCGCCGGATGTCGGACGCGCATGCAATGTGACGAAATCCGAGGTAGCCAGAAGATTCTCGAATGACGACGGTTGCGCGCCGGCGGCCAAGATGGCGTCATCGTCCGCGTAGGGGTCGCTTGCCAACAGCCGCACGTCGAAGCCGCCGAGCTTTCGAGCCACCGCCCGTCCCACTTCTCCGAACCCCACGATGCCCATCGTTCGTCCCTGCAGCTCCGGCGTGTACGGGGAATTCACAAACGTCTTGTCCCACAACCCCTGGCTCAACCTTGTGTGGGCCCGCGCGATATTGCGTATCTCGCCGAGCAACAGCCCTATGGTGAAGTCCGAAACCGCTTCAGTGGTCCGTCCGACGACGTGCACAGTCGTAACGTTCAGCTCGGCTGCGGCTGCGAGGTCCAGGTTCTCGGTTCCCGCCCGGCACGTGGCCAACAACTTCAAGCCCGGAGCACCGGCCAGCAGCGTTCGAGCCACCGGACAGTAATGAACCACTAGGGCGTCGGCCTCCCGGAGGATCTCCTGGAGATCGGGAGGTGGTTCCTCCACCTCGGGTCCGTCCCGTTCCAGTCGCAGCGCCATCTCGTCCACCGCTGCCTCATCTGGTGGGCCCCATTCGAGGGCCGCCACGATTTCCATCCTCGGCGCCAGCTCCTCGAGAGCTTCCACAATCAAACGGGTGGGCAAGAGGGCGTCGCCTACGACGACCGTTCTTAGAGGACCTTTCATCCGACCCACTCCCTCGCGAGGTCAACTGCTCGCTTCCACCTGGCGCGAGATTCATCTCGGTCGACTTGCGCCAGCGATGGCTGAAATCTGCGATCCAGTTCCCACAGATCGCGAAGCTCGTCAAATGTATCCCAGAGCCCACAAGCCAAGCCCGTCAGACTCGCGATGCCCATTCCTGTTGCCTCTTGTCGCGCAGGTCTCTCGCACGGCACTCCGGTAAGGTCGGCGATCCTTTGCATCAATCCGTCGTTTGAGGACATCCCGCCATCCACCCTGATCGTCCGGTCCTTCATTCCGATCGCTTCAACGGCGTCGGATATCAGTTGAGCTACACCATCTAACGCGGCTCGGACCATGTCCACGGAAGACGTCGACGCGGATATCCCCATCATCAATCCACGTACTTCCGCGTCCCATACAGGACTGCCCAAACCTTGCAAAGCCGGCACGAAGCAAAGATGCGGATCATCGGGTTCGACTACCATCGCGACGTCGGCCTCGGAAGGATCTGAGACGAAACCGTTCCATCTCAGCCATTCAACAACGGAGCCGGCCGAGGGAACGAAACCTTCCAACGCGTAGGTGGTCCGGTCGCGGAACCGCCAGGCGCACGTAGCGAGGATGCCTTCAGGAGGTTGGGGAACCTCGTTCCCGGCGTTCTCCCAAAGGAAGGCTCCGGTTCCCAGCGTGAGTTTCGCCATGCCTTCATCCCAGCACTGCTGGCCGAATAGGGCCGCCTGCTGATCGCCCAGCATCGCTCTGATAGGCACGTCGTTCCAAGGATCACCCATGGCGCGGTGATCCATACCGTCAGACGCCACGATCTCAGGCAGCACCTGAACGGGGATATCGAAGAGCTCCAATAGCTCCGGATCCCAGTCGAGCGTGGCGAGGTTCACCAACATCGTTCGGGAAGCGTTGGACGATTCCGTTACATGAACCCGTCCATCCGTAAGGTTCCAGAGCAGCCAGCAAGCCACGTCTCCTGAGGCCAGTGCCCCGTCGGCTGCCGCGTCTCGAGCTCCGTCCACGTTGTCCAACACCCAGCCCAACTTCGTAGCTGGGAAAGCGGGGTCCAACTGCAGACCGGTAACGCTGCGGATCAGATCGTGGTAGCCATCTCTAGCCAACCTCTCGTACCGGTCGGTAGACCGACGGCACTGCCATGAGATGGCCGGGTATATCGGATCCCCTGTTGTCCTATCCCATACGATGAACGTTTCGGTTTGATTCGCGATGCCCATCCCAGCTATGTCGGATGGCTTCAATCCCGACATCTCCAAAGCTTCCCTTGCCGCGTCGGCGGCCGAACTAAGGAAAGAGAACGGATCCTGTTGGACCCAACCGGGTCGCGGATGAGACATACCGATTTCAACGGCGCCATGCCCGAGAACATTCAAGGCGTAATCTACGATGAAGCACCTGGTACCCGAGGTTCCTTGATCCAAGGCCAACACAGCTGTCATGCTTAGAAACATCCACGAGAGTCCGATGGAAAGCAACCTTTTTTTCTTGATGATCGATCCGAGGTTGTCCCCGGTTCCGTGGAATTTGAAAATGGCGGTCCTCCGCCTCGGCTCTGCCACGTCGTGGTAGTGACGAGGTGTCATGTAAGAACGAGAGGGAGGAACCGCCGTGTCCAAGCTACACGCACCACGCGTCATCGAGAAGAACCAAGAACCATCGTTCGCGCTGCCTGAGCGGGTCGAGGTCCCGCTCTATCAGCTCGCCGGCGCCGTCAAAGAGGGGCTGCTCGCCTTCTCGGTCGGGGTCGGGTTCCGGGTCATGGCCCTGATGATGGAAGAAGAGCTGGGCGAAATCGTGGGTCCCAAGGGCAAGCACGATCCCGGCCGCAGCGCGACCCGTCACGGCTCCGAGGACGGCAGCGTCGTGCTCGGCGGTCGCAAGGTCGCGGTCACTCGCCCGCGCGCCCGGCACGTCGACGGCTCCGGTGAGGCCGAGCTCACTACCTATGCCCACTTCTCGAAAGAGGATCTGCTCGGGCAGATGGCCTTGGAGCGCATGGTTGCCGGGCTCTCAACGCGCAACTACACAGCCGGGCTCGAGCCGGTCGGCGACCTCGAGCAGACCGGGACCACGCGCTCCTCGGTATCGCGCCGCTTCGTCGCCCGCACGACGACCGCCCTCAAGGAGCTGATGGGAAAGGATCTCTCAGAGCTGGGCATCGTGGCGCTGCTGGCAGACGGGGTCGAGATCGCAGGCCACACCATGATCGTCGCCCTGGGCATAGACGCCAAGGGCTACAAGCACCCCCTGGGCTTGAGAGAGGGCACCACCGAGAACAAAGCTGTGTGCCGGGCGTTGCTGTCGAACCTCATCGAGCGGGGCCTCGACTTCTCTGACGGGATCCTCGTGGTCATCGACGGCGGTAAGGCGCTTCGGGCCGCGGTCAACTCGGTGTTCGGTCGCATGGCCGTGGTGCAGCGTTGTCAGATCCATATGCCGAGCAGCGGATTATGCCGAGCAGGATGATCACACACGACGTTTTCCCTCGTCAGGCGTGGCGGGTAGGCGTGAAGTCCTCGGCATAATCCCGGCCGCTTCGTAGAGCCTTCTCTCCGACATCGATCCGATGAGGAGAGGAGACGACGATGGGCAAACCGTCCCGCGTTCGAGTGACGGGGCCGCTGACGGCCTACGCAGATGGGTTTCGCCGGGAACTCGCCCGGCAGGGCTATGCCCCGAACTCGGCAAGCAATCAGCTCCAGCTGATGGCGCATGCCAGCCGATGGCTCGCGAGCCAAGGGCTGGGGGTCGGTGAGTTGACACCGGCCCGGATCAAGGAATTCCTCAAGGGGCCGACGTGCCGAGGGCTACACCTTGTGGCTGTCGACGAGGGCGATGGTCCCGCTTGCCGGGTATCTGCGCGGCCTCGGCGCGGTGCCGACACCGCAGCCTGTTGGCCCGGCGACGCCAGCAGAAGCCTTGCTCGAGGGCTACCACACATACCTGGTCCGGGAGCGGGGCCTGGCGGCGAGCACGGTGCGCAGCTATGTGGACGTGGCTCAGCTCTTCTTGTCGAAGCGGTCACCGCAGGGCGATCTCGACCTGGAGCATCTGACGGCGGGCGAGGTCACCGCCTTCGTGCTCGCCGAGTGTCAGGGCCGCAAGGCGGGCTCCGCCGCGTACGTGGTCTGCGGGCTGCGCGCGATGCTGCGCTTCCTTTACGTCGAGGGTTACACCGCAGAGCAGCTGGCAGCTGCGGTGCCCAAGGTGGCGGATGGCGGCTGGCAAGCTTGCCGCGGGCGCTCGGTCACCCTGAAGTGATCCGTTTGTTGGCGAGCTGTGACCGGCGCACCCCGGTCGGCCGTCGGGACTTCGCCATCCTGACCGTCCTCGTCCGGTTGGGACTGCGCGCTGGCGAGGTGGCCGCGCTGGGGCTGACCGATATCGACTGGCGGGCTGGGGAGGTCGTGGTCCGGGGCAAGGGAAACCGAGAGGAGAGGCTGCCCCTGCCCGTCGACGTCGGCGAGGCCGTGGTCGGCTGGCTAAAGCGAGGCCGCCCCCGCGGTGATTGCACGAAAGTATTCACCAGAGTCCGCGCCCCCCACGGTTCCCTCGCCCGGTCCGGCGTCTCTGCGGTCGTGATAGGGGCCGCCGGCCGGGCCGGGCTTGAGGGGATCAGCGCGGCGATGTCGCCGTCGGA
>JACDBF010000371.1 GCA_013695055.1 Actinomycetota bacterium | reverse complement strand
GTCCAGAGCGCTCAAGGCGCCACGCATCCCCGATGCCGCCCGCACCCTAGTACCAGAGCAAGCGACGAGTCGTGGGACTACGAGGCTTATCTGGCCGCGGTGCTAACCGAAGAGGTGTCCTCGCGCGAAAGCCATGGTGGCCAGACACGGGTCAAACGCGCTCGCTTCCCCCAGGTCAAGACACTCGATGATTTCGACTTCACGTTCCAGCGTTCGGTTAAGCGGACCCAGGTCGCCCACCTAGCGCAGCTGGACTTTCTGGCGGAAGCCAACAACGTGGTGTTACTCGGTCCTCCGGGCACCGGCAAGACCCATCTCTCGATCGCGCTCGGGGTCCAGGCCGCTCGCCGTGGTCACCGGGTCGCTTTCGCCACCGCCCATGAATGGGTCTTGCGCCTCGGTGAAGCCAAACGTGCCGGCCGTCTCGACGACGAGCTGGAGCGTCTCGGGCGGATCCCGCTCGTGATCTGCGATGAGGTCGGCTACATACCGTTCGATCCAGAGGCCGCTGCGCTCTTCTTCGCTCTGGTCAGCTCCCGCTACGAGCGCTCGAGCCTGATCGTGAGCTCCAACAAGACCTTCTCGGCGTGGACCGAGATCTTCGGTGATGCCGTGGCGGTCGCAGCCATGGTCGACCGGCTCGTGCACCACGCCGAGGTGATCCCGCTCAAGGGCGACAGCTACAGACTCAAAGGCAAGGGCAAGGAGGTGATGGGGTCCGAAACAAGACGCTGAACCGCGCAGTTTTCAACCGGCGATTTCCGCGCAGTTTTCATCCGTCGTTGACAGCGATGCAGGTAGACGCGACTCGAGCGCTCAACTTTTAATCCGAGGGTCGGGGGTTCGAATCCCGGCGGAACGCACTAAGAAAGTCCAGGTCATCAGGGGAAGTAACCCAATAAATGCACCCTTCAGGGGTTGGTGGGTCACCCCAGCTCGCACGAAGTCCTCAGTAGTGTGGAGGAGTCGTGAAGCGAGCCAATTCGGTCCTTACCGCGACCGACGAGGCGCGTAAAGGGAGGTTCCATGAAGCAGCTCTTGGAGACTACCCATCGGTAGGGCTGGAGCGTCGATCTCCGATTAATCCAGCCTACGCGTCAGGACCGGACGGCTAGAGCGCGGCTCAACTCCTCGAGGCTCTTGAGGTTGTGGCCCGGCAGGAAGCGATCGACGTGGGGCAGAGCCGAGGCCATCCCGCGCGCAAGTGGTTCGTAGCCGGTCGTTGCCTTGAGCGGGTTCACCCAGATGAGATCGTGAGCGATGCGGTGCAGACGGGCCATCTGGGCTGCGAGCAGGATGGGATCGCCCCGTTCGAGCCCGTCGGAGCAGAGCACCACTACAGCACCCTTCATTCCCGCGGCCTGTGAATACTGATCGAGCAGGGTCTTGAGTGACTCCCCGATTCGAGTGCCGCCCTCCCAGTCGCGCACCAGGCGAGCGACCTCCGCCAGGGCCCGGTCCGGATCGCCACTGCGCATGGCCCGCGTGACACGCGTCAGGTGAGTTCCGAAGCAGAAGACTTCGACTCGATGCCTGCGGGTCCCCACGCGGCTCGCCTTGGGTGACATCGCGGCGAAGGCCAAATGCATCAGCGCACGCGTGAAAGGAGCCATCGAACCCGAAACGTCGAGGATCAACACGAGTGGCCGAGCGACCTCGCGCCGCGTCAGCCATTCGCGCTTCAGTGGCTCGGCCTGTGTGCGCATCGAGGATCGAAGGGTTCGTCTGAGGTCGAAGCGCCCGCCCTTTGGTGCTCGATCCGCACGCCGAGAGCGGCGCACCGGCAGCGTCAGGGCCAGCTTGCGTATGAGCCGGTCGGTAAGCACTCGTTCCTCCACCGTAAGCCGGTCGAAGGATTTGGTCCGGAGCACTTCTGCCTCTGACGCAATGAGGCGAAGCACTTCGATCTCACTTGCGTCCGCTTCATCGGTCTCAGATGAGTCGTCACCGGAGGAGAGCGGCGCGACCTGAGTGAGGACTTCAGGGGCGGCCGGGGAACTGATTCCGGAGAACATCTCGGTCAGCACCTCTTTGATCCGCCCGCGCCCAAAATAGTCGTCGAATACCCGATCGTACGTCTCGACATGGTCTGGGTGAGCGATGAGGCTCGAGCGCCCGGCCCAGTAGAGGCGGTCGCGATCGAGCGGCGCCAGAGCAGCCGCCGAGCGACAGAAGGTCAGTATGCGGTTGGTGCCAATCGGCAATCCGTGGGCGCGGAGGCTGCGGCCGAACCCAACCAGGCTGGTGCACCCGTCGGGGGCAGAAGAGCGACCCTCGTCGTCTCGGCCTCGAGTCTTGCCGCCCGCATCCATGCGCTAGTCGCCGTCGTCTCCGAGCACCCGCTGCAGATGGGCTGCAACAATCCGTTGGTCTTCGTGGTCTTTGACCACCGTGCCGAGTGTGTCGAGCGCCGATTTGGCATCGAGTCCATCCACCCCCATGAAGCTCAGAGCGCTGGCCCAGTCTATCGTTTCGGCGACCCCCGGCCGCTTTGCCACGTCGAGGGTGCGGAGTCGCCCAACCGCGGCGGCGACCTCACGGGCGAGCGCCTGGGTAACCTCGGGCGCGCGCGTCCGAATGATCTCGACCTCTCGTTCCAGCCCGGGATGATCGATCCAGTGATAGAGGCAGCGTCGCTTGAGCGCGTCGTGCAGCTCGCGTGTTCGGTTTGAGGTGATGATGACTGCGGGGGGCCTCTGTGACGCGATGCGACCAACTTCCGGCACGGTCACGGCAAACTCACTCAACACCTCGAGCAGGAACGCCTCGAACTCGTCGTCGGCGCGGTCGAGCTCATCGATCAAGAGAACGGCGTCTGGACCTTTCTTGATCGCGTCTAGAAGTGGTCGCTCAATGAGAAACTCTCCACCGAAGAGGTCGTCGATGGGCTTTCCCTCGGCCTGAGCGGCGCGGATGGCGACGAGCTGGCGAGAGTAGTCCCAGTCGTACAGCGCTTGGTTGGAGTCGATGCCCTCGTAGCACTGCAGGCGGATGAGGCTGCGTCCGAGGATCTCGGCGAGGACCTTGGCCACCTCGGTCTTCCCGACGCCGGCCTCGCCCTCGAGCAGCAGTGGTTTGTCGAGGGACAGGGCGAGATAGATCGCGATCGCAAGGCCCCGATCCGGAAGATACGAATGCGCTTGCAGCGACGACTCGAGCTCGGCCACCGATGTAAAGAGGAGGGCGTTTCGGGACATGCCCTCCCCGTTGGCCGCTTGCACTAGCTCGACATCGCCTCCTGGAGGGCCCGGCGGGTGAGCACCTTGGCCAGGTCCCGCCGGTATTCGGCGCTGCCGAACGGGTCGCTGGGCGGCGACGTGTTCTGGGCCGCCTCAGTGGCCGCCGTCGCCGCATCCGAGCCCGACGCAAGCGCTTGCTCGACTCCGGCGGCGCGCATTGGTACGTCGCTCATGTTGGTGAGAGCGACTGCCGCACCGCCGTTGTGCTGCACGGCCGCGACTCCAACGATCGCCCAGTCCTGCGCCCGGTGGTGGAACTTCTGATATGACCACCCTCCGCTCAGCTTCGGGACTCGGACCTCGGTCAGGAGATTCGTAGGCTCGAGAGCGGTCTCGAACAATCCGCTGAAGAAGTTGGAGGCGGCAAGCGTTCGCCCACCCCCCGAAGACCGCACGACAAACTGCGCGTCGAGCGCCAGCATCACGGTCGGGAGATCGGAGGCGGGATCGCCGTGTGCGATCGAGCCGCCAATGGTGCCGAGGTGCCGGACTTGCGGGTCGCCGACCTCACCTGCGGTGTGAGCGACGATTCCGCAATGCTGCTTGAGCACGTCGGAATCCTTGATGTCCTCGTGGCAGGTCAGCGCCCCGATCGCGATGGCGTCGCCGTCGTCGCGTACGTAGCTCAAGTCCGTGAGCCTGCCGACATCGATCAGCACCGCCGGGGTTGCCAGCCGGAGCCTCATCATGGGCAACAGCGAGTGTCCGCCGGCAAGCAGCTTGGCTTCCTCGCCATGCCGGTCGAGCAGCTCGAGTGCATGGTCGCTGGAATCGGCTCGTTCGTATTCGAAGCTCGCCGGGATCATGCGTCACCTCCCGGTGTGTCGGCGGACCCAAGCCCGCTGCCGGCCGCCGTGGTGTCTTTGCCCCGGCTCTCGACTTCCTGGCCGCGAGCGTTGCGGATTGCGGCCCAGACGCGCTCGGGGCTCACGGGCATATCCATGTGGTAGACGCCCATCGGCGCGAGGGCATCGAGGGTCGCGTTGACCACGGCCGGCGGTGCAGCGATCGTGCCTGCTTCGCCAATACCTTTGACGCCGAGGGGATTGGTGGTCGACGGCGTCTCGGTGCGGTCCGTTTGAAACGACGGCAACTCGGCCGCCGAAGGGACGCGGTAGCTGGCCATGGACGAGGTCATCAACACCCCGTTGTCGTCGTAGACGGCTTCCTCGTACATCGCCTCGGCGATGCCCTGGGCAATGCCCCCGTGGACCTGTCCCTCGACGATGGCGGGGTTGATGACGTTCCCGCAGTCATCGACCGCCACGTATTTTTCGACCCTGGTCATCCCGGTCTCGGTGTCGACCTCTACGGCGCAAAGGTGCGCCCCTGAGGGGAACGTGAAGTTGGGTGGGTCGAACACATAGGTCGCCTCGAGGCCGGGCTCCGTCCCCTCTGGAAGGTTGTGGGCCGTCCACGCGGAGAAGGCGATCTCGGCGACCGTTTTCGATTTGTCCGGCGCACCCTTGACCGAGAAGATTCCGCCATCGTACTCGAGGTCCTCTTCCGATACCTCGAGCTCGTGGGCCGCGATCGTCTTTGCCTTGGTAATGATCTTGTCGGCCGCGTAGTGCAGGGCGATGCCGCCGACGGACAGGCTGCGGCTTCCGTAGGTGTCCATTCCGAGCGGGCTTATCGCGGTGTCGCCGTGGAGCACCTCGACGTCCTCGAACGCCACGCCGAGCTCGTCGGCCACTATCTGTGACCATGACGTTACGTGCCCTTGGCCATGGGGTGAGGTTCCGGTGACCACCGTGACCTTGCCCGTGGGATGGCAGCGAATGGTGGCCGCGTCCCATCCACCGGCGGCGTAACGCAATGACCCCAGTACCTGACTCGGAGCAAGCCCACACATCTCAATGTAGGTCGAGATGCCGATACCGAGTTGTTTCGTGTCCCCCGAGTCTCTGCGGCGCTGTTGCTCGGCTCGCATCTCGTCGTAGCCAAACGCCTCCAGCGCCTTGTCCAAGCTGGCCTCGTAGTTACCAGAGTCGAACGACAGACCTGAGGCGACCTCGCGCGCCTCGTTGAACGGCTCGATGAAGTTCAGCCTGCGAATCTCGATCGGATCCTTTTCGAGCTTGCGAGCGAGGGAGTCCATGATTCGCTCGACCGCGTAAGTCGCTTCGGGCCGGCCGGCGCCCCGATATGCGTCCGTTGGAGTCTTGTTGGTGAACACGCCGGTGCAGGTGAACGAGTACGCCTGGCAGTCGTAGACGCCGTGATAGAGGAATGCGCCGAGAATCGGTATGCCCGGCGTGACGAGCTGCAGGTAGGCTCCCATGTCGGCCTTGAGATTCGCCCTGACGCCGGCGAGCTTGCCGTCGGAGTCGGCGGCGACCTCCATCTCCTGGATCACGTCCCGCCCGTGGATCGTCGCGAGGTAACCCTCGGAGCGCTCCTCGATCCACTTCACCGGCATCCCGAGCCGCCGACCAACCGCCACGCAGATGGCTTCTTCCGCGTAGACGTTGAGCTTGGAGCCAAAGCCGCCCCCGACCTCTGGAGCGATCACCCTCAACTTTTGCTCCGGCATCCCCAAGGTCAGGGCAAGTGTCGTCTTGAGAATATGCGGGACTTGGGTGGCCGAATAGAGGATGAACTCACCTTGCGGCAGGTTGGGCTGGCATACCACGCCGCGGGGCTCGATAGCGTTGGGGATCAAACGGGGATGGTAGTAGCGTTCCTTGACGACTACAGCAGCGTTGTTGAAGACGTCGTCGACATCGCCGACCTCGAGATTCCACACATAGCAAGAGTTGGAGTCGAACTCGTCGTGAACCTTGGTGGCTCCGTCGCCGAGTGCAGCCTCCATGTCGATCACGACGTCCAGAGGATCGTAGTCGACGTCGACAGCCTCGGTCGCATCGGCTGCTTGAGCGCGGGTCTCGGCCACGACGACCGCGACTGGGTCGCCGGCAAAACGAGCCTTGTCTTGGGCGACCGGCCAGTGCTTCGGGATCTTGATGTCCTCGGTAACCGGCCATGCACAGGGCAGGCCGTCGGCCCATTCGCTCGCGAGGTCGGCTCCACTGTAAGCAGCTCTGACACCCGGCAAGTTTGCAGCGCGCGACGTGTCGACGGTATTGATGGTTGCATGTGCAAAGGGGCTGCGAACGATACCGACCCACAGCATGCCGGGCATCGAGATGTCGTCGATGTACCGGGCTCGTCCAGTCAAGAGCTCGGGGTCCTCCTTGCGGAGCACTCCGCCGCCCATGTATTTCTGTGCCGTGTCGGCTACCTGTGCCATCTGCGGCTCCTCATTTCGTCGCGAACGAGCGCATCTCGCTCGACGCCTGCTGGATCGCCTTGACGATGTTGTGATAGCCGGTGCAGCGACATAGGTTGCCCTCGAGTCCGGTGCGGATCTCGTCCTCGTCCATGTCTTCGTTGTTGGTGATCAGATCGAGGGCGGCCATAATCATGCCCGGCGTGCAGTAGCCGCACTGAAGCGCGTGGGTCTCGTGGAAAGCCTGTTGCAGCGGATGCAGGTCCCCGTCTTGCGCAAGAGCCTCAATCGTCGTTACCTCTGTGCCTTCGGCCTGAACCGCCAGCACGGTGCATGACTTCACCGATTTGCCGTTGAGGAGAATGGTGCAGGCCCCGCAGGTCGAGGTGTCGCACCCGACGTTCGTTCCGGTCAGGCCCAGCTGCTCGCGGAGGAAGTAGACGAGAAGCTGCCGGGGCTCGACCATCGCTTCGTGCTCGACCGCGTTAACGGTGAGGGAGACACGTCTCAAGGGCCACCTCCTTCCTGGGTTCCACCGAAAGGAGCGAGGGAGCCGCATGAAGCAGGGCCTTCGTTTCCCAAACGCGACAGCACGCCCACCCAAGTGTGCATGGACACCATGCCGTTGATTGCAACCCCGCCCCCCGATCGGACCAACTCCGGGGATAATGAACCTGTTCAACGTAGCACCACGCAGATCTTTTTTCACCGCCCCGGGGAGGAAGCGTTCGTGGGACGAGTGCCGGTTCGGGTGCAAATCGAGGCGCCGTGAATCTCAGCGAGACGGCAGAGGTCCTTGCGGCGATTGCGGATTTGACCGAACGGCGGCGGCCGATGGCGCTTGCGACGATCGTGTCGGTGAGGGGCTCCACCTATCGGCGCCCCGGCGCCCGCCTGCTCGTCCCCGACGAGGGCGAGGCAATCGGCAACCTATCGGGTGGATGTCTCGAGGGCCAGGTGATCGAGATCGCCCGAAGCGTCATGGAGTCGGGCGAGTGCCGTCTCGAGCTCTACGACCTCACCGCCGACGACGAGATCGTGTGGGGCTGGGGACTGGGGTGCAACGGAGCGATCGAGGTGTTCGTAGAGCCTGCTGCCAACGCCGTGGACAGCGCAGCTGCGCTGCGCGAGGCCATCACCGGCGAGCGGCTGCTGGCAGCCGCAACCGTCATCGAATCGTCCATGGAAGGCGCCGTTCCGGGGGCCCGGATGCTCGTGTATCCGGGCGGACCGCGCCGCGGCTCGCTCGGCGATGACCTACTAACCGAGGCCGCTGCGGGGGCAGTCCACGAGTCGCTGACCTCCGGGGTGACCGAGGTGGTCGAGCTCGACCTCGCCGGAGGCGGTGCGCGAGTTTTCATCGAGTCTTTGAGACCGCCTCTGCGGCTGGTCGTGTGCGGTGCGGGCCACGACGCCGTACCCCTGGTGCGGGCCGCCGCGGCGCTCGGCTGGAGAGTGGACGTCGTGGACGATCGCAGCTCGTTTCTCGACGCTGGCAGATTTCCCGGAGTCCGGAACTTCATTAAGTGCGAACCGGGAGAGATTGCCGAGCGCGCCGGCATCGACGAGCGGAGCCACGTCGTGGTGATGAGCCACAATTACCTGCGTGACAGGGACTACCTGCGATCTCTGCTCCCAAGCCGGGCTGCATACATCGGGATGCTGGGCCCAAGAGCCCGGCTGCAGCGGCTACTCGACGACCTTGGCGGCCGGGGGGTCAAGCCCACTGAGGAGCAACTCGACCGAGTGCACGGGCCCGCCGGGGTCGACCTCGGCGGGGAGGGACCGGAGGAGATCGCGGCGGCCATCGTCGCCGAGGTCCTTGCCGTCAGCCGCGGCCGCGATGCGGGTTTCCTGCGGCAACGGGCCGGTCCCATACACCAGCGGTCACAGCCCGCGACTGCGTAGCCTGAGGGGGATGCGGTGCAGATAAAGAACAACTTCGAGGTTCCCGCCCCGACCGAGCGCGTGTGGGCATACATGCTCGATGTCGAGAAGGTTGTGCCGTGCATGCCCGGTGCGTCGCTTACGGAGACCGTCGACGACACCCATTGGAAGGGCAAGCTTACGATAAAGCTCGGGCCTGTGTCGCTCAACTTCTCCGGCAAGGTCGAGATGACGGAGCGCGACGATGACCAGCACCGCGTCGTGCTCGAGGCGTCGGGAATGGAGCAACGGGGAAAGGGGGCAGCCTCGGCAACGGTGACCTCTAACCTGGAGGCCGTTGAGGGTGGGACCCGCGTGGTCGTCGTCCAGGATCTCAAGGTCTCAGGCCAGGCGGCGCAGTTCAGTCGAGGCATGATGCAGGACGTCTCCGGGAAGCTCACCCAAAGGTTCGCCGACTGCCTCAAGGCAAACCTGAGCATCGACGAGCAGACTCCGGGGGTGGCGACCCGGGATGAGCCGGTGGGGGAAAGGGAATCGTCCCGAGACGCCGCCGCCCCCCCGGCGCCGGGGCCGAAGGAGCGGGTCGAGGCCCAGCCCATTGGCGGCATCGGTTTGGCTCTGAGCACTCTGGTCTCCGCGGTTGGTCGCTTCTTCAAGAGGCGGTTCGGCCGGAACAAGCCTAGGTGAGTGGTGTTTTTCTCGCCTTCAGTCCTCGCGATCCGAACCCGGACTTGAGAGAATTACACGACGATAATTCTTCTCCCCGGAGGACTTCTGTGACCTTTGGCCTGGCAGAGCGGCAGACTGATCTCTTGGACGACGCCAAGCGCTTCTGCAATGAAGCGGTGCCAGCCGACTCGATCTATGCGCTCCTTCATCGCGAGCGCGACCAGCTCTTCCCTCATGCAAACGTTTCGCTTCACGGTCAGCCGCCTTTTGCTCAGCTGCGGTTGCGCGAGCGCGCTGCGCTGCAGCTCGGGTGGCTGCCTGCTGAGCACGTTCTGCATCCCGCTGGGCAGCTGCGTTCAACCTATGTGCAGCTCGAGCGGCTTGCTCCTGTCGCCTGGCCGCCAATTGGTTCTGGTGTTGGATTTCAGCGAAGAACCCTCGATTTCCCGCCATCCCATCCCCCCTAGATCAAAAATTTCCCTCGCCGCCCGGCGAACCCGACCAATTTGTAATCGCATCAACAGTCGGAGAGTAACGGACGCAAATAGCGGCGGCTAGACCCGGCCCCGGACCCTCTTGGCCCTCGGGCTATCGATAGCGCGACACGAGCTTGCACAGGCGTTCGTTGACCCGAGCACCACGCCGGCGGTAACCCAGATCCCCACTCGGCCTCTTCAATCGGTCACTGCCTAAGGCAGATTGGAGAAACTGTCCATCGGCCACGACGCGTGGTAAGCATGCTTTGCTCGGAGCATCTCCTCCAGCGAACCCTCGGTGGCGCCGCATGACCACGGACCGCAATCTCCTA